>JAGQQS010000732.1 GCA_020426105.1 Planctomycetaceae bacterium | reverse complement strand
GGATACTCGAATCTCGAAATGAAGACGCCGATGGCGCCTGATGCACTCATGCGGATCGCGAGTATTTCCAAACCGATCGTTGCCGTCGCGGTCTTACTCCTGGTGGAAGACGGAAAGCTGCAGCTGGACGATCAAGTAATCGATTTTCTGAGCCGCGATCAGAAAACGAAGATTCCCGACGAAATTGACAACGCCTGGAAGCGATTAACGGTTCGCCACCTGCTGCAGCATTCCGGAGGCTGGAATCGCGAAACGTCTAAAGACCCCATGTTCGAACTCGTCGAGATTACGCGGTCCTTAAAGCTGCGTAAACTTGCCCGAGTCCCCGACATTATTCGGTATCAAATGTTGCAGCCGATGGACTTCGAACCGGGCACTGAATACCAGTATTCGAATTTTGGATTTTGCCTGCTCGGGCGTTTGATCGAGGCAGCCAGCGGACAGTCGTGTGAATCATTCGTGACCGAACGGATTCTGATTCCCGCAGGAATGAACCAGACGCGGCCTGGGAAGACAAAATCAGCGGATCGTGCCGAGCACGAAGTACACTATTACACCCAAAAGCTCAAATTGTTTCCGGCGATCTGGGATGTTGCTTCGGTCAGGAAGTCCGGAAAATTTGAACTTGTGGCGGCCCCGTACGGACAATGGGACCTCGAAGTTATGGGGGCAGAGGGTGCCTGGATCTCGACGGCAGCGGATCTCGTGCGATTTGCCGTCGCGCTCGATGCACCTTCGAAACCGCTACTGAAACCGGAAAGTCTGCAGCTGATGAAAGCCCGACCATCGTTCGCGCATCCGGCGGACGACAGATGGTATGGTTTGGGCTGGAATGTTCAGTCTGTCGAATCGCCTGATCGCGTTAACCTCTGGCACAATGGAGTGTTCGCCGGTTCATCGGCGATTCTGGTTAAACGCGCGGACCAGAGTGCCTGGGCCGTTCTCTTTAATGTGGACGAGTCGAAAGACGGCGTCAACTGCGCTGCACTGATCGACGGACCGATGTATTCCGCCGTGGACCGATTGATCTCTGAGGCCGAGGCACCGGAATAACGGCTGGCAGCGGATCCCTTCCATCTGTTTTTGATCAAATGGCGATTACGGCCTGTGTGGCACATGATGTTGCCGATTTACCGCCCACGGAGGGCGGAGACTGTCGATCGATTTAAGCCCCCCTGAGTTCACCTCAAAGGCTCGCAGTGCCTTGGCGCTATAAAATCAAAGATTTTTTTTAGCGCAAAGGCGCTGTGAACCCACGGGACGAGCCCGTGGGCGAGGACATCGACAGACCCGTTGACACATGGGGAATAAATCAAACGGGGGCCTCTCATCAATGGAACGTTGACGAGAGAATCCAGGCATCACTATTCAGTGACGGGAGATTCAAGAGCGGCTTCGCGAACTACGCCGGCTTTTTCGACAATCCCACGCGAT
>JAGQQS010000731.1 GCA_020426105.1 Planctomycetaceae bacterium | reverse complement strand
GGTGGTGAAAAGTCAGGTGGTGAGAAGCCAGGCGAAGGTAACGGCGGGGGAGAAGCGCCGGGCGGACAAAAATCCGGCAGTGGTTCTGGTGGTGTGAAGAACATTCAACGCACCAATCCCAACTCCACGACGGATAACGCAGGGGAGGAACCTGGGCAGGGTAACGGCGGGGAGCCGGACGGTATTGAAAGACAGCAGGAAGATCCCGATAGCGAGTCTAAGCCCCAAATTTCTGCTGATCCCCAGGCGGATGCTGCAGCCAGTGCGGCAGCGCTTGCGATAAAACGACTGCAACAGGATCTGGATCGGGGCAAAGTGGATCGGAAACTTCTGGACGAACTTGGATGGACTGAGGCGGACATGAAATCGTTCGCCGAGCGACTGCAGAAGCAGCTTGCGCAACGCGAAACGAATGCTCAGCAGCAAAAAGAAAAAAGCATCTCGGAAAAGAGCTTCGACGCCATGTTGAAAGGGCTTGATCTGGAATCAACGGGAACAACGCGTCAGGGAAGTTCCGACCGTGACCGTGACCAGCAGGACACGACGATTCGTCAGTCTTCACCGCCTGGGCGCTATAAACAACTTGTGGAAGGTTACCAGCGGTCCATTTCGGGAGCCAAAGATCGCAAACCGTAAGCCCGCTGGTCGTTATGGTTTGATGGTTCAAATGGCCTGAGCTCAGCGCATCAGAGTTTCTTCCTGGCAATCCAGGCGGACACAATTTCATCAAGGATTTCCAGCGGAACAGCACTGTTTCGCAGCACGACATCGTGGAATTCCCGCAGATCAAAACGAGTTCCGAGTTCACGTTCGCCCTGCAGTCGCAACTTCTGAATTTTTAACTCACCGATCTTATAAGCCAATGCTTGTCCCGGCCATGCGATGTAGCGGTCGATTTCGTTTTCGATATCCAGCATCGACCTCGCAGTATTGTCGGCAAAGAAGTTAATGGCGTCCTGTCGGGTCCATTTCAGGCTGTGCATTCCTGTATCGACCACCAGCCGCACGGCCCTCCACATTTCGTAGGTCAACTGGCCAAAGCGGGACCACGGATCCTGATACAGACCCAGGTCACCACCGAGTGTCTCGGCATACAAAGCCCAGCCTTCGACATACGCTGTATTTCCGCCATAGCGACGAAATTCCGGGATATTATTCAGCTCCATGGACAACGCAATTTGCAGGTGATGACCGGGCACAGATTCATGCAGGGACAATGCTTCGATTTCGAACTTAGGACGAGTTTCGGGGCGATAGAGATTTACAAAATAGCTGCCTGGCCGAGACCCGTCAGCAGCGGGAGGGCGGTAGTAGGCTGTTGTCGTATCCGCGGCCATCTGATCAGGGATCGGTCGAATGTCATAGTCTGTCCGTGGCAACTTCAGAAAGAGTTTGGTGAGATTGGGATTGATTCGCACACAGCACTCACGATAGGCATTCAGAAGTTCTTCCGGAGTTTCAAAGTAGAACTGCTTGTCGGTTCTCAGGTGCGTCGATAGCTCCTGAAATGTACCGTCGAAACCCACTTCCTTCTGGATTGCCTCCATTTTCGCGCGAATGCGATTGACTTCAGCAAGTCCGATGTCGTGAATCTCCTGCGGTGTCAGGTTTGTTGTTGTAAATCGGCGCGCCAGCGCGGCATACATGGCCTGACCATCCGGACGTTGCCAGCAACCGACGTCATCGAAACACGCCGGCAGGTACTCGTTTTCGAAGAACTCCAGAAATGCGTGATAAGAAGGCAGGATGCAGGACTCGATTGCGGTTGCCGCATCTTTCCGTAGCTGCAGCTTTTCAGGCTCGGACAATTCAACAGTAAAAGTTCGGAACGGCTTGAACCACGGACTCTCCTGTGGAACATCGACCAGTTGTTTGCGGATCTGTGCGGGAACCCGCTGCATTACGATCTTTGGATGCAGCATTTTTTCCCCGATGCCCTGCCGCATCAAAGCCATTGTACGCGCCACATACACCGGGAATGCCTTCAATCGCGCAATCCAGTCGTCATAATCCCGCCGCGTGTCGAACTGCAGCACATCTGCCACGGTGTCTTCATCCTGAATACCTCCGCGCTGATTGATGGGCAGCAGATGCAGCTGATACTGCTGCTCTTGTACGTCTGTTTCGTACTGATATGCAAACAGTCGTGCATTCAGCTGGTCTTCGACTGACAACGCTGAGTGGTCGAGTGATTTAACCGCGTCCAGGACCTGCCGCGTGGTGGACTGCGAAGCACGAATGGCATTGAGTGAGATATCCGGCCACAGTCTGTTGTACCTCCGGTCACCCAATCGAGACGCCTGAGTCGGGTTCTCCTGCAACGTCCGCTGCCACTCTGCGTCAAATATTTGATGCAGTCTGGAAGCGACATCATGGGCTTTTTCCTGTGGCGCTGTCTTATTCGGCGCAGGCGAATCGGCGGTGAGAACAGCGCCGACATCAGCGATGACCCACATAAAGCTTACTGTGCCGGCAATGAGTAATCGCATGCGAAGTTTCTTTCCGGACCGAGACAGAGACTGTTAGTTCGCTGCATTGTATCGAATAACCTCGTCCATGTGTTGAACGAATGATATTTGCCGGAATCTCTGTCTTCACTTTTTGCAGCTGGATGACAAGGCCCTGCAGGAACAATTCAAGACGGCGTTTATGGGCGGCGATCCTGAATACAAATTGAATAGAATGCCGGTCAGGAGTCTCCATGCGTCCGCAACGGCGAGCGGTGCGGCGTCAGCCCGCCGAGTGCGATGTCTGCGGTTCACCAGTCCAATTCACAACGGGAACACTAACCTCGGACGGCTGATACCCTCCGCTCGCCGAAGACGGACAGGCGAACAGATCGGTGACAGGTTTGACCATGATCCGGAGGCAGTGGTAGACTGAACTGATTCACAGGAGAAAATCACGATGCGGTTTCGATGCTGTTTGGTTCTGGTTTGCGTGTTGTTTGGTTCAGAATTGCTGATCGCTGGCCAGGATATAGATCTCGGCACGGTTACTGAAAAACATCAAATGATCCCGATGCGTGATGGCAAACATTTGTCGGCGTATCTGTACTTCCCGGCAGGCGAAGGTCCATGGCCGGTGTTGTTTGAGCAGCGTTATGCGGACATCACAGGAGCGGGGACGCGGAAGACAGCCGCGAAACTTGCAGAGGCCGGCTACGTTGTGGCGATGGTAAACTATCGTGGTACATATAAGTCCGAAGGGACGTGGGTGGGTTACCGCGCTCTTGGCTGGGGAGAACTCAAGGATGGCTACGATGCCTGTGAGTGGCTGGCAACTCAGTCCTGGAGCACCGGTAAGACCGGGACATTTGGAAGTTCGCAGGCTGGCTATGCGCAGAATTTTCTTGCCGTCACGCAGCCGCCGCATCTGACAGCTCAGTATATGGTCGATACGGGGCTGAGTCTGTTTCATGAGGGTTATCGGATAGGGGGAACAACGCGTCCGGAACGGTTTAAGTCATTGTCGAAAGTCGCACGCGAGCCGAGCGACAACGACCGATTGCTCGCGGAATGGTATGAGCATCCGCACTATGACGACTATTGGCGTGACGAAGACTGCTCCCTGCATTTCGAGATGATGAATGTCCCCTGCTTCACGATCGGCAGTTGGTACGACTTCATGAACCAGGGGTCCATCGCAAGTTTTCGCGGACGGCAGCACAACGGCGGCGAAAACTCACGCGGCAAGCAGCAGTTGATCATCGGCCCGTGGCTGCATGGCAGACTGAATAAAGGAAATCATGTTGGCGAACTTGTTTATCCGGAAAACGCGATCTGGCCGGAGCACGAACACATGATTCGGTGGTTTGACTATTGGCTCAAGGGACGGGACACCGGTGTTGCGCAGGAGCCGACGGTCCGATATTACGTCATGGGGGCCGTCGGAGAGGCGGACGCGCCCGGTAATGAATGGCGAACCGCGGACGATTTTCCGCCTTCGGCCAGAATGACGCCGATGTATCTGGCCGCCAATGGGCAAGTGGCGGCGACGGCACCGGTGGAAGAGACGGGTGCGACAAGTTTTCTGAGTGATCCGCGACATCCCATGTCGATTCCCGGCA
>JAGQQS010000730.1 GCA_020426105.1 Planctomycetaceae bacterium | reverse complement strand
CGGATGAATCGGTTTCAGTACAACAACTCCATTCAGGATCTTTTTGAACTCAGGATCGACGTATTTCAGCTTCCCGAACGAATGCTTCGGGATCCACAAGGATATTTCCAGCCTCGCACAGGAAGGATGCCCGACCAGCTTAAAGCCGCGAGCCGTCCTCTTGGAAAGTATCAACCGGGCTCGGAGCCGCGTCTGGGCGGAGTGGCTCCCTTTCCACAGGACCTGCGTGCGGAGCATGGTTTCGACAATCGCGGCGATCACCTCACCCTTTCGCCACTCCAGCTGGATGCATTCGTGCAGTTGAGCCGTTCAATTGTTGAGAGTCCGCAGTTTAATCCGGACACATGTGGAATCTGGTCGGATATATTTTCCGTTCCGGACAAAGACGACCACAACGATCTAACTTTGATCGTGCGGGAGCGACTCCGATGGTTTCTGTCTCGCGCGTTTCGGCATCCGGTGCAGGAAGATGTGGTGGTGCGTTATGCGAAGCAAGTAGAGACACAGCTTGCAGCAGGTGTTGCTTTCACAGACGCGATGAAAAGCGCGGCCTCGACTGCAATCGCGTCGCCGGCATTCTTCTATTTGTACGACGTCACTGAATCCCGGGCAGACGGACACATCACAGATCTTGCACTTGCGTCGCGTTTGTCGTTCTTCCTGTGGGGCAGCATTCCAGACGCCCCCCTGATTCAGCTTGCGGTTGCCAATCGCCTGCATGAGCCGGAAGTGCTTCGCGAACAGACAGATCGCATGCTGCAGGACGAACGAGTGAAACGCTTTTGTGATAGTTTTCCATCTCAATGGCTGCAATTGGAAAGGATTATTTCGTCGGAACCGGACCCGGAAGTGTTTTCGCAGTTCTACTTCTCGAAGTACCGGGCCAGTATGCATATGATGCTTGAGCCTCTGCTGTTGTTCGAAACTGTGCTTCTTGAAAATCGGTCGATACTTCAGTTGATTGATTCCGATTTCAGCTATCGAAGCAATTTGCTTGAGGCATGGTATCGCAATGGGTCAAATGGCAAACCCGGGCCACCAACGGAGGTGGTCTTCCGGAGAGTCCCCATCACCGATCGCCGACAGGGAGGCGTCATTACGACGGCTGCCGTGCTGACAATGACGTCCGGGGCAGTGCATACTAAACCGATTACTCGCGGAGCCTGGCTGGCAACAGTGATCCTCAACGCCCCTCCTCCGCCACCGCCAGGCAATGTGCCGCCGCTCGCGGAAATGCCGAGTGAAGATGAAGAGCACCTCACTCTGCGAGAGCGATTTGCCGCTCATCGCAAAGAACAGGCGTGTGCCGGTTGTCATCAGCGGATTGATCCGCTGGGTTTTGCCCTCGACAACTTTAATGCAGTGGGCATCTGGCGCGACAGCTATGAAAATGGCCGGGCAGTTGAGGCGTCTGGCAAACTGTTCGGAACTCATGAATTCAAAAATGTCATCGACTTTAAGGACGCCCTGTTGTTTGAGAAGGATCGTTTCGCCCGTGCGTTTGCGGCACATTTACTGTCGTTCGCGTTGGGCCGCAAAACGAATCTTACCGATTCAGCATCGTTGGACCGGATCATCAGTGCCGCTGCTGAATCCGACTACAGCATGCAATCCATTATACATCAGGTCGTGCTGAGCGAATCTTTTCGAAAATAGAGATCAATATGCATTTTAACCGTCGATCGTTTCTCCGGGGCGCTGCTGGCGCAGGTATGGCACTGCCCTGGTTGGAAAGCCTTGGCGGGGCGCAGTCTGCAACGTCGCTGCCTGCCACACGCCTCGCGATTTTCTATGTACCTGTCGGCGTCAATCGCCGCGGTTTCTTCCCAGGTGAAGCGGAGACGATCGTCCCAAAGTTTGGCGATCCTAACAGGAAAATTCTGCCCAGGGTCGAATTGCCGACAGGTCTGCGTCCACTCGAAACGCTGACACCCACACAGCAGCCGCTGGAACGTGTCAGACAGAAGGTCACTCTGGTGACGGGTCTGGATCGAATCTACAAGCAGGGCAGCGACGTTCATGCCCAATGTGGATCGTGTTTTCTCAGCAGTGCCACGCAGGATTCGGTTGATTCTTCCGTCTATCCCCTGGCCAGAACACTGGACCATTTCGTAGCCGATCATGTGGGAGGTGCAACCCCCTTTCGGACTCTGGAACTCAGCTGCAACAGCCACACGGACAACAAAGAGTCTATCTACTTCGACAACATCTCGTGGTATGGAACGGATCATGTCGCTCCGTCCATCCGTGATCCGCGCAAAGCGTTCAATCGACTGTTCGGGACTCAGGAGAAACAGGCCTGCCGCAATATCACAGATCTCGTTCTGGAAGATGCGAGATTGATGAAGAACCTGCTGAGTGCGTCGGATCGCACGAAATTCGAAGAGTACTTCGATTCAATCCGCACCATCGAAGAGCAGATGGACAGGCGAGAACAGCTGAAGATTGATCTCTCACAGGTTGGGCTTGAAGAGCCAACTGACGCACACCTGCCGCGCGGTGAGTACATTCGTCTGATGGGAGATTTGATGGTTGCAGCATTGCAGACAGGACTGACAAATGTGGCCACACTGATGATCGGGCCCGAACGCTGGGATACGCCGTATATGTATGAATCACTGTTTGAAAAGCCGATGAGCCATCATCAAATGTCGCACAATCAGCCGAAGTTTCTCAAGGAACTGCAGCAAGTGGATCGTTTCCACATGGAACAATTTGCCTATCTGGCTGAGAAGATGGACAGCATCGAAGAGGCCAATGGCACTTCGCTGCTCGACAATACGATTTTTACGTACGGTGCCGGCTTAGGCGACGGGGCCACACATCAATACAATGATCTGCCAATCATCGTGGCAGGTTCCGGCGGTGGTCGACTGAAAACCGGTCAGCATCTGCACTGTGCAAAAGAAACACCTCTGGCGAACCTCTGGCTGACTCACGCGCAAGCCATGGGCCACCCGGCGGAACGCTTCGCAGACAGCACTGCGCCGATCTCTTCACTGGTTGGCTCCGGCTGAGATTCAGAATGACGGCAGCTCAGGGAGTCTTCGTGTTTCA
>JAGQQS010000729.1 GCA_020426105.1 Planctomycetaceae bacterium | reverse complement strand
GGCTTTTTGATCTGCATGATTCCTGACAAACAAGGTTCCGGTACTTGTCTGGCGAGATGTCTCATTTCTCAAAGAACGCCGAATGTTTGAAATGCTGTTGTAGCCGACATTCCGTCGCGAATCGCATCTCGCACTTCATTTTCGGCGTTGGCTTTCTCCCACGCGGCCTGCACTACAGCCACCTCAACTTTGCGAGGCACGATCACGATGCCATCCTGATCTGCTGCTATCAGATCACCGGGTTCAACACAGATTCCATCCAGTTCAATCGAAACATCAAAGTCAATCACTCGCTGCCGATCGCGGCTGTCGTAGGGACAGACTCCACGCGCATACACCGGAAACTGCATGCGTCGCATCTGTGCCACATCACGAACTGCTCCGTCTACGATGACGCCCGTGCAGCCGGCGTTACGAGCTGCCGTGGTCAGCAATTCTCCCCAGATACCCGATCGCATCGATCCACCCGCGGCGCAAACCAGAACATCATTCGATCGGCAGGAGTCGACGGCGGCCAGTTCCAGCTTGTAAGGCTCCGGATCCACATGTGCCATGTCAGACCACAAAGTGGTTTTGCACCGTCCTATCAGTAGTCCGTCAGACACAGTCAATGGATGTATCGGTAGTCTCGGAGACTGCCTGCGATAACCAGCAGCGTCCAGGGCATCACACAACAAGGGCACCGTAAGCTGTTGGCGCATCATCTCAAGCGAGATAGATAATTCCCCCGACCGCGAACCCGTTAGCACTTTTGACTGGGACTGATTGTCGGCCGCTGAGTTGGACATGGTTGCGATCTCTCCAATGATAAACGCCGTTTGAAGCTGAAATTGTTAAGGAGTTTGAACCAGTTTGCCAGGGTTGAGGCTATCGTTTGAATGCCGTAAACGCAAACTGCTGTGCGCACGGTTTGGTATTTGAGTTCGTCGAATTACACTCTTCCACCATGTCTGCTGAACAAGCCACAACCATTGTCTTCGAAGAATGCGATCTGACCGCTCCTGAATTGCTGTCTGTTGCCAGCGGACAGGTCGCTGTGTTCAGTCGCCGATGTCCTGGTCGCGAAACCGTTAACGAAGATGCAGCCGCCATCATTTCTCTTGACTTGCAATGCGGCGTGCTGGTTGTTGCAGATGGCGTCGGCGGCATGCAGTCGGGAAATCATGCATCATCCGTCGCTGTGAATTCGATGAAAGACCGAATGCACGAACTCTCTCAACCGGAATTGATGCGCACGGCAATTCTGGATGGCATCGAAGATGCAAACAGACGTATCTGTGCTCTGGGAGCCAACGCAGCCACAACACTGGCCGTCATGGAAGTTCAGGGCAATCGCGTCCGACCGTATCATGTCGGCGACTCCATGATTCTGCTTTGTGGTCAACGCGGAAAACTCCGTTGGCAAACTATCTCGCACTCTCCTGTTGGATATGCGATTGAAGCAGGCGTGATGGACGAAGCCGACGCCATGTCGCACCCGGATCGTCACTACATTTCAAATTATGTGGGTTGTGCAGAAATGCGGATTGAGATTGGTCCGCAACTGGAGATGGCAGCCCGGGACACTCTGCTGCTTTGCAGCGACGGGCTAAGCGACAACCTGTCCACTGACGAAATCATCGCCATCATCCGCAAAGCGCAACGTGACGGCGTAGACGTGGAATCCGACCTGCGTTGCCGCCTGCGCGACATAGAATCCGAAATCGAACATATCGAAAGGACCATGAACCATGAGTGACGTCAAAGCACTCGACCCTGCGCTGCTCAAACAGTATTCCACAGACTTCAACGCTGACCGCGCCAATCTGGTGGCAGCCAACGCGGCAGTATCATCCGGTGTGCTCGCCGCAGCCACCGACTATAAGGGCGAGCGCGTGCTGCAGAATGATTTCTCCATCGAGCTGAAGCAGGGGAGTATCACCAATCAGCGTAGTTCGGGGCGTTGTTGGATGTTTGCGGCGCTTAATACGTTGCGTTATGAGTTGATGCATCGTTGGAATTTGGAGGATTTCGAGTTTTCGGAAACCTACCTGTTTTTCTGGGATGCGATGGAGAAGTCGAACACGTATTTGGAGAATGTGCTTGCCACGTTGGATGAGCCGCTGGATAGTCGTGTGTTCGAGGCGATTAATTATGGTCCGGCCGATGATGGTGGTTGGTGGCAGATGTTCGCTGATTTGGTGAACAAGTATGGTTTGGTGCCGAAGAGTGCTTATCCGGAGTCGGCTAATTCGAAGAGTTCGGATGCGTTCAAGCAGTATTTGAATACGAAGCTACGTGAGTTCGCGTCCGATTTGCGTGACCGTCATGCGGCTGGAACGTCGTTGGATGAGTTGCGTGCGTTGAAGAATGCGGATATGGCTACGGTGTATCGCATGTGTGCGATTGCATTGGGTGAGCCTCCGGAGCGTTTTGATTTTCTTGCGCGTATGAGCGATGACAAGGATGACGGCAAGATGAAAACCACGGGGGAGGGGCCGTCTGAAAAGGCTGCGAAAACCGGTAAGGATGAGCGTCCGCAGATTCGTGAATTCGGTATCACTCCGATGGAGTTTTATAAGAAGTACGTGCCGGTGGATGTGAACGATCTGGTCACGTTATGCAATGTGCCGATGGAGAGTCGTCCGTTTGGCAAGCGGTATCGTATTCGTTTTTCCGCCAATGTGGCGGAAGCGGGTGATATGGAGTTTGTGAACGTGCCTCTTGACGTGTTCAAGAAGGCTGCTGTGGGTCAGATCAGTGACGGTCATCCGATTTGGTTCGCTTGTGATTGCATGCAGTTCTCGTTGCGTGGCGATGGCTATTTTGATTGCGATACCGTGCGCGTTGACCAGCTTTTCGGTACGAAATTCACGTTCGACAAGGCCAAGGGATTGGAGTATGGTGATTGCCCAAGCAATCATGCCATGACGTTGACTGGCGTGAATTTGGATGCTGACGGGCGTCCGAACCGTTGGAAGGTGGAGAACAGTTGGGGCAAGGATAATGGTCAGGATGGCTATTATGTGGCGTCCGATGCTTGGTTCGACCGTTATGTTACCGAACTGATCATTCGCAAGGAGTATCTCGATGAGACCACACGCGAAATACTGGCCGATCAGCCGGTCGAGCTTGAACCTTGGGAGCCGCTCACCAAGCGAAGCCGGTGAAGGCTTGCGCATATCGCGCATGATTCGGTTTGATTGCAATAAGGAATGAGATAAACAGTGGAGGGCGTCGATTGACAGATTCGGCGCCCTCCACTTATTGCAGTATTTAGTTATTATTTAATTGCTATTCGGCAGTACCAAGGCATGCTTCGAAGGAACGGCGG
>JAGQQS010000728.1 GCA_020426105.1 Planctomycetaceae bacterium | reverse complement strand
GAAGGTGCACTTCTCCATCACGCCCCGGCTACGCAGGGTCACTTCCGGATTCTTGGAAAGCGGAATCGGATGCTCGAGCGTGCCGTTCATGTCGCCGTTATTGTTGTACCAGTTAAAGCGACGCACCTTATAGGGGCAGTTATTGGAGCAGTACTTGGTGCCCACGCAGCGGTTGTAGGTCATCTGATTCAAGCCATCATCACTATGGGTGGTGGCCAACACAGGGCAAACCGTTTCGCAGGGAGCGTTATCGCAATGCTGGCACATCATGGGCTGATGTGACACCTGCACGTCATCTTCTTCGCCCGCATAGTAGCGATCGATTCGGATCCAGTGCATTTCGCGCTGTCGTCGCACCTCATCTTTGCCGACGACCGGAACGTTGTTCTCCGATTGGCAGGCCACCAGACAGGCCGAACATCCGGTGCAGGCGTTGAGATCGATCGACATGCCCCAGGCATGTTGCTTCTTGGGATGATCTTCCGCCCACAACTGCACGTCGCTTTCAACATGCTTCACCGGCGTTCCGGCACGAGGATCGAGAGCAAACGCTGCCAGCGACGTTTGCTGCACAACATCGCGCACTTCGGCTCCGTGTGGAGCGACGTTGCGAGGAATCTCCAGCGTGTGATGTTCCTGCGTCGTCGCCAGATCGTGTCGCCGTCCGACTTTCTGGATCGTGATGTCATTTCGGCTGTGATGTAGCGCGCCATCGAATGACTTGATAAATATTGCTGCGTTCTTCCCGACCGTTTCACTAACGTCCACCGTGAGTCGGGATTCCAGCCATTGAGGTCCGATGGCGGAGAACCGATCGGTCCCTTTAACACCGTATCCCAACGCGATCGCGATAACTCGATCATGTTGCCCGCGTTGGATGAGTGTTGGCAATTCTATGCTGTCGCCGTCTTCACCAATTGCAACTCGCACAACGTCGCCATCGGTGATGCCCAGTCTGGCAGCGGTCGCGGCAGAGACACTCACATAGTTGTCCCACGTCACTTTCGTCACGGGGTCCGGCAGTTCCTGCAGCCATGGATTATGGGCGTGACGACTGTCGGTCATGCCGACCTTGAAATACAACGACAGACAATAGTCACCCGGCGCACCTGCCGCCAGTACCAGTTTGACGACCTCAGTCCGGAACTCACCAGTGGTCGATGCAAGCGGCGTCACTTCCACGAATCCGTCATGGACGGCCTGGTCCCAGAATGGCTGAAACGCGGTAGACTTCGTTCTCGGCATAATGTCACGTTCCCACGTCGCCCGCACGATTTCCAGAGCCGACGAATTCTGTCCCGACCAACTTGCCAGACTTTCCAGCACCGAACGCGTTTTCCCGAGAGGTGCCAGCAGCGGCTGGCAGAGACTGACAATTCCGCTGACGGGTTCTGCATCCATCCACGACTCCAGCGGATGATGATCGGGGCAGACAAAATGTGCGCGCGAGGCAAAGTCGTCCGATCGTTCGGAGAAGCTGACAAGCAGTCGCACTTTGCTGATGGCTTCCGCCAACGCGTCCGTCATCGGCAGGTTATGTGTCAGATCCGTTCCTGCGACGAACAGCGCCGATACATTGCCGGATATCAGTTCATCGATGAGAGTCACAACATCGCTATCGTTTCCCTGACGCTGTCGGCTGCGGCGATCAATGTCGATCGTTTTTCCGTAATTCCCGAGCAGATGATTGATCGCGTTCACTAAAATCTGCTCGGAGACATTCTGGCTGTCACAGAGGACCAGGCTGTGGCCCTGAGAATTCCAGAGCCGATCGACCAATGCCGCGAGATCGGCTTCAGTAACGGCAGAAGGCTCCAATCCTTTGCGGTCAAGTGTCTGCCCGACTCGTTCGGCCAACGCAACGTAGAGCTGATTCAACACGCCGCTGAATTCATCGGGCGCGAGTCGGAAGCGCCGATCGGCGTTGCTGCCGGTCAACGACATGCGACCTTCTAATTGAACGTGGAACGACATTTCCGGACGTTCTGTGGTGGGAACGCGGCGCGTCCGCCATGCCGCCGTGAATTCAACCGGCGAAATCCATGTCCCCAGAAAGTCGGCTCCGAGTGACACTATAACATCAGCTTGGTCAAACGCATATCGCGGCAGGATTCGCGCGCCGTGCGTCTGTTGATGCGCTGTCAGAATGGCTGAACAATTCTCCGCATCCAGTGTGATGTGCCGACTGTCGGGGAACTGGGTCAGGAATGCGTTGATGGCTGACTGCAATGTCGGGCTGGTGATCGTCGATGTCACGAAACGAACCTTGCCCGGGGCTTGATTGATTTCCTTCAGAATCCCGCTGATGCCGTTATCGATTTCGGACCAGTCGGACGCCTCACCTTTGTAAAGCGGATGCTTCAGTCGATGACTGTCGTACAAGCCCAGTGGCAGCGCCTGACCGATGGCGCACAGTCCGCCGTGGGATAGCGGATGTTCGGGCATACCTTCCATTTTGAGGGGCCGACCATCACGAACATTGACCAACAGTCCGCAACCAGCCGCACAGCCGCTGCATGTCGTGGCGAACTGCCGCGCTTTTCCGGGAACAAATCCTTCCGGCTGATCTGTGAACGGAATTGCGTATTCAACGGGAGCTTTACTGCATCCCTGCAGTGTCAGGAGTGAAAACGAAAACCCGGCCGCTTCCAGGAATCGGCGGCGACTGATGTCAACTCGGTCACTTTCAGTCAACAGTTGCCCGACAGGCGTCGGACGAGTGGTCTGTCCTGCCGTTTGAGGCGTGTTGTGTTTTGTATTTTTCATTTGAGTCATACGATCTTGAAAACGGAACAGAGTTCCCCGGGTGGCTTTATGCCAAATGCCGCCGACTTAAGGCGAGCGGGGCGTGTGAATCCCCTGACTTTGCACGCGAAATTCGGACAATCAGGGCACTTACCTACCCCGCTCGCCTTTGAATTGTTAATAGTGACACACAGAACAATCCGTTGAAGCATTCACTGGATGCCCTTCTATTCCAAGTGCGGTGGATTCACGATGACAGTTCACGCACCAGCCCATCGACAAAGTTTCAAATTGACGCACACGTTCCATTGATTCCACCGGACCATGACACTTCTGACACGACACACCCGCCGAAACATGAGCGCTGTGATCGAACGACGCATAGTCCGGCAAGTTGTGGACTCGTACCCAGGCAACCGTTTTGGCTTCAGCATCCACCGCTGGTTTCTGTGGATCTTCCAGACCGATGGCGTCGTAGAGTTTCTGCAGATCCGACGAAATGATCATTTCCGGCTTGCGTTTTTCTTCGTCGGCCTTTGTGATCTCCTGCTGCAGCACGTCGAAAGAACTGGTGACATACTTGTGGCATTTCATGCAGACGTCCGTCGATGGGATGCCGGCGTGACGCCCTTGTTCAGCCGCTGAGTGACAGAAGCGGCAGTCGATGCCGAGTTCTCCCGCATGCAGACGATGCGAATAGCTGATCGGTTGAGCCGGCGAGTAGCCCTGCTGATTGTCGGGCAGCCGTCGAGCCCCGACGCTGGCAGCGACTGCAGTCAGGCCGATCAAGAGGACAACTGTGATGATGCGTTGTGGCATGGTTGTTAACAGTCTTAAACACTCAATGTGAAGCACTCTGTCTGTTGAAATCAACTTTTCAAAATCAGGAAGGCCG
>JAGQQS010000727.1 GCA_020426105.1 Planctomycetaceae bacterium | reverse complement strand
AAGGCGCTCAGCTTGTCGACGTCGTGCAGTTCGCGAGCCAGCGCACTGCAGAGGTCGAAGCGGAAACCATCGACGTGCATTTCCTGAACCCAGTACCGCAGGCTGTCCATAATCAGCTGCAGCACTCGAGGAGTTTGCATGTTCAGTGTGTTGCCGCATCCGGTGAAATCCTGATAGTAGCGAGGATTTCCTGGCAGCATTCGGTAATACGACGCATTGTCGATTCCTCGCAGTGAAAGCGTTGGCCCCATGTGATTGCCTTCGCCGGTATGGTTATAAACCACATCCAGAATCACCTCGATGCCGGCTTCGTGCAACCGTTTCACCATACTCTTGAATTCGTGAATGACTTCATCTGGTCGACCCGCGGACGAGTATCGTGACTCCGGCGCGAAGAAAGCCAGCGTGTTATAGCCCCAGTAATTGCAAAGTCCGTGCGAAACCAGATGGCGATCGTCGACGTGGTGATGCACAGGCATCAGTTCCACGGCGGTAACGCCCAGTTGCTTCAAATGCTCAATCGCGGCACGGGATGCCAGTCCCGAATACGTTCCGCGCAACGGCTCGGGCACAAGCGGATGTAACCTGGTAAATCCCTTAACGTGCATCTCATAAATCAGCGTTTTGTGCCATGGCGTGTTCGGCCGAACGTCGTTACCCCAGCGAAACTGAGAATCTACGACCACCCCCAGCGGAGCACACCACGCATTGTCGCGCTCGTCCATCCGCAAATCTTCGTCCGGATGCCCCAGTTCGTGCCCAAACATCGCATCTGACCAGCCAATGTCCCGGCCAATGGCGCGGGCATACGGATCAAGCAGTACCTTTTTCGCGTTGAATCGATGGCCCGCTGCAGGATCAAATGGTCCATGGACTCGATATCCATACAGCTGTCCCGGGCGAATATCGGGCAGGTATCCATGCCAGACACGATCTGTCTGCTCCTTGAGCGGAATTCGGCTGGATTCCGCCTGATCCGACGCATCATTGAACAGACACAGCTCCACTTGTGTCGCGTGCTCTGAAAATAGCGCAAAATTGACTCCATTGCCATCCCATGTTGCACCAAGTGGGTTCGGTCGTCCCGGCCAGACTCGCGGTTGCATCATCTTCTTCGCATTATGAAAGGTGTATAATATTTGGAAGCGGAGTATGTCGAAATTGGCGGCCTTTGGACACCTTCGGCAGCATGGAGAAACTCAATGCACAAAATTACGAATCAATAAACATATGATCAGTATGCAGTCCGAAGAATAAATGAACCGGTTCGGACTGCGAGGACTTTAACGATCGCCAGGCTTTAGAGGTCAACGTTTGCAGCTCAGACACCCAGACCGTGAACAGATGCGGTACATAAAATCGCCGATACGACTGTACGTGAAAACGCATTTTCCTGCACGATGACTCCGCGCGCCGGGCGGGTGTTTGGGGAAATGGGAGGACAGAATCGACTTTGTGTTTGACTCTGTTTTTGCGAGACAGTCAGATACGGACACGTCAGAGCCTGCGAAGTTTTTAATCAAGAGCGATTGCGGGCTGACGCTTTCTATTTGTGGCAAGTGGATACCATGAAAAGCCTCATATTCAGAATTGCTGCCGTGTTTGTTGCGGTGGTTGCCGTGACCCTCATGGGGGCTGCTTTGTCGGTATATTTCGTGCATCCGGACATGACGTCGGAGATCAATACGCCGGCCATGCTGAACTACTCGTTCGAACAGACGACGGGTGAAAATCCAGCATGGACTGTGAAACGCCGGTTTTCGGTTGACCCTGCATTGCCTGCGGAGCGTGGTCAGGTAGGAACGTTCAAAACCGGGTACGAAGCGCTGACGAAAGCTCATGAAGATCTGGCGAGTCAGCTTGGTCGGCAGAAAAATGACAACGTCACAGCCAAAGGGACGATTGATCAGCAGTTAAGTTCGTTTGAAGCCTCTCAAAAGCAGGATGTGGAAGCGATCGCAGATCGCGCCGCAATGCTGACGGCCGGAGCCGAACAGCTGCAGACGTTTGTGCAGACGAAATCGGAAGAATCGCAGGCAATTTCTGTCAAGACGCTTGAAGTACGGGAAGAAACAGCAGACCGGCGGACGGACGTTTTACGCCTGCGACATGAACTGGAAGAAGCTCGGACGGACTTGTTCCGCCTTGACGAGATACTGCGTCATGATATGGATCAGCTGGTTCGGCTTGAGCTGGAGAATCAGGCACTGGAACAACGACTGCAACAGTTGCAACAATAGTTGAAATTCAGGGCGTCGCAGTCTGTCTTCAATTTGAAGCGGGCTGGATTCATGGCAGGAAGCCGGTCGATACGATTTTTACGTTTTAAATATCTTACCTGAGCGGGTTCGCACGATGAATAATATCGTCAGCAAAATTCTGATCGTCGCCAATCTGGTCTTTAGTTTGTGTTTCATGTGCTTTGCTGGTGCGGTCTTTTCTTTCCAGGCAGGCTGGCATGAGAAGGCCACGAAAACAGCGACACAGCTCGCGAACGCGAACAAACAGATTTCTGACCTACAGGGGCAGAAGGACCAGTTGACAAAGACGATGTCTGCCAGCCTCGAGGTCGAGAAGGGGCGAGCGAATCAGGCCGAAGCACGCGTCACAGGCCTCGAGCAGAATTTGAAGCAGGCGGTCGGCAATCTGGCAAATGCGGAGAAGGAACGAGACAAACATCTCGCCGACCTCCTGGTCGCTACATCTGAAGCGCAGGCACGTGTGAAAGAAACCACCGATGCACGCGCGGAAATCAAACGACTGCGTGATCAGAATAACGAAGCGATCGCTGTTCGCCGGGATCTGGAAGACAAAAATCTTGAGCAACAGGGCCAGCTCGCAGAAGCCGGCAACCGCGAAGTGCAGTTCCTAAAAGAAATCACACGTCTCAATAATCTCCTGAGACTCAATAAAATTGACCCGCGAGATCCGGTCATTGGTCCGGTTCCGGCCGTTGTGGAAGATGTGGAAGGGTTCGTGAGGGAGTCATTGAAGAATTCGTCACGCAGTCAGGAATTTGTTGAGATCTCCGTCGGCAGTGACGATGGCGTATTCAAAAATCTGAAAATGACCGTCTACCGCGGTTCAAATTATCTGGCAACAATCCGAATTACCGAAGTTTATCCGGACAAAGCCATCGGTCTGGTCGTTGAGGAAACTCGAAACGGCTCCATTGCGAAGGGCGACAATGTCACAACAAAGTACTGATCCTACAATCTATGACGGGCTGATGTTTGTATCACTCGGTGCTGTGATCGTGGGGATCGTATTCCTCATCATGGCGCTCGATGGTTACGGCTGGTCTTCCGGCGGCTAAATACTGCC
>JAGQQS010000726.1 GCA_020426105.1 Planctomycetaceae bacterium | reverse complement strand
GGAGTTTGAAACGTGATTATCCTGCTTCGGTGGGGCCTCGACCGACGCGCTGAATAACGCCAGTTCTGACGTTCAACGGAGAATTTGTATTGGGCGATCGTCAGAATTCGATTTCGGTTTCGATAGCGGGCTTAATCTTCTGCGCAATCTCAACGTAGAAATCAGCCTCTTCACTTGCGGTTTCCAGTGTCACAATCAGCGAATACCGCGCATCTTTCTTCCAACCTTCCAGATGTTTGCGTTCCTTCCACCAGCCAGAAACTGGATAGACAGCCAATACGCCAGAACTGGCCAGTTCTGCCGCCGTGCCGGTCCAGACGTCGGAATGAATCGAACCCTTGTTGCGATACCAGCTACCTAAGGACCATTTCTGCTCATCTGCAAGTGACGAATCATCGTCGTCATCGTCCTGAGCGTCCGCGCTGATTCGAGCCTGAAACTCAGCCATGGATTCGCCCGGTCGTTTCACGTCGAATCTCAATCCGTGTGATTGATACCGATGCTTGCGCGTCCAGCCCCTTTCGCCGGGATTTGGCTCGATGAAGTAGGACAGCGTAACACGCATAGACACATCCGCATCGAAAAGCTCAGCCAATACCGAGTTAGGCCAGGGCAGTTCATGCAGATGCATGTGTTTCGTTTTGATGTCGCTCCCGACCTTGTGATACGGCCGCAACGATTCTTCGACAACCATCGTGGCAGCGTTATTGACACTGGAAAGAGCCTTTCCAAGATTGGGCACGCCGTAGCCGTAGGTTCGCAATCGGGGGACCTTCTTCTTTTTCCTGTCCGGAAACTCTTCCATCATCTTGTCTGTCCATCGAGCAGAATGGACCAGCAGTGCACGTACGGATTCCAGCCACAGGCTGGGATACTGGCTCCAAATCAAGGCAGCGTACCGTGATGCAAGTGCCGTCGCTGCACTCGTGTCGCCGGTCGTGGTGAGTTGAGCGTTTCCGATCCCAATGCGTGTTGTGAGGAGAGAAAGATCATCCAGAAAGTCTGCATCGCCATTGGCCGGGTTAATCGCGTTGTTGCCACCTTCCATTACGATGTCAGGCTTGAACGGCCAGGTATTCTTCCACACAGTCGACGTGCGACTGGAAGGGCTCAGGCTGTCGGCTTCTGCAATCTTCTTCCAATGCTGAACTACGGGATCATCGATTGTCGTTTTCTGAGTCATCGCCCCGACGCTGATTGTATTCCACGCCTGATTCGGATCCTTGACGGGTCGGCGGGCGTTTACAGCAGGATAGTGTTTTCGTTCGCTCACCGGTTCGATGTTTCCAGCGGACACACACACCAGTCTTCGAGGAGCGTCATCAGATTCTGTTGCTGCACAAAGTCCATCTAACGCAGCAGACCACGACGAAGGAAGTCCTTCGTCACGTCCGTCTTCAGATGTCACGGTCAGGCAGAACACCCGCTGGTCTCTGGTAGCAGCGATCTCAATCTTAGACACTGCCTGTGATGTAATTTCACCGTACAGATCCGGATCATTGACCTTCTGTTTCGAAAATATTTTCACAGACTCAAGGCGATGGCCAAGCACGACTGGTTCAGCCGTATTGAGCTGTTCGTTCAGACACCCGTACAGTGCGAGTCCGGCCATTTCGGTGCCGTGCCCATCGACATCGACACCGCTTTGATGAGGCAATACCTGGAGAATATGTTCAGCATTAACTGCAATCGACAGCAAAGGATGGCCTGCCTGGATTCCCGTATCAAGATGACAAACAGATGGTGCCATCGCAGCAGGTGCTGTCGTCCGGCTGACAAGTTCGTTGATGAAATCCATCTGATCTCGAGGAGCAAGATTAAGAAACTCACTGTTCGGAATACGGGCCAGTCGAATCTCAGCAAGTATATCGAATAATCCTTCGACCTGAGCGAGTTGTTGAAGCGACGTTGTTGCGAGCAGGATGATACGTTCCGGAAAAATGATGCTGCGTTCGGTGGTGTTGATTCCAGCACGATGAGTTCTAATCTGAAAGTCAGCAACATCTGCGTCGCGGCCATCTTTGCTTCGCCGAATCCAGACTTCGTAGCTACGAATGTCTGCATCTGCAGGTGTGTCATGATTGTCGGTCCAGAATGACTTGATCGTTGCCAAGCGAATTCGGTTGATGCTCTCAGCAAAGTTCCTTTCTTTGGGCTTTCCTGTTTGAGGGTGATTTTCGTAACTGTAGCATAAGAAAGCGTTCAGAAAGATGCTTTCCTTGCCTTCTGGAATGAAAACGGTCGCCGTCATCACCCTGCCAACGACTCGGGAGTTCAGCAGTTCAATACCGCTCTGTAAACGCTCAAGACTTTTCAGTGCAAGCTTCAGGCCATCGTTGCTCTCGAACTGAAGAGTGGTGCCAATGGCTTTGGCTGCTGCGGGAGGACCGGTCTTTGCTTCTTTGACGCCGTCCTCAATCTCGCCTTTCAGCCTCTGGCCGTGCTGAATGCGGGAAACCCCATTTGGAAGCTGTAGCTTCGGCTCACCACCTTGCCCAGCATAGGTGTAGTCCTTGTTTTGTCCGGTCTTGCCGGGAAAGAGGTGAGGGCGATCCATGCGGAATGTTAACTATCCAATGACGAAATCTTTAAGTCCATTTTCTTCTGGCGGTGCAGCAGTGCCACGTTCAAAGCTTCAGTATCGATGGACTCGGTTTCCTGTAAGACATGTGATTTTGCCGCATCGTCGCAAGCTCTGCAGATTTCGGCATGGCTCAGCCCTTCCGCCGTTTTCCACAATCCCTTCCATCCAATATGTTTACCGAGGAATTTTGCAAGCCGGTTCTGCACTAACTGTTTGAATTGGGATTCTGTCGGCGGCAGATATTGAATCACGTCATCAAATCGGCGGAACAAAGCGTCATCAAGCATCGCGATATGATTGGTGGCTGCCAGAATCAGGCTGTCTGATTCTTCTTGTTCCAGAAACTGGAGGAACGAATTCAGCACCCGGCGAATTTCACCGACATCATTTCCAGCTCCACGTTCTGCACCGATGGCGTCGAATTCGTCGAAGAAGTAGATACCTCGGGTTTGTGTCATCGCCTGAAAGATCAGGTGCAACTTGGCGGCAGTTTCGCCCATATACTTTGAAATGAGGCCATGTAACTGCACGTTGAACAGTGGGAGATTTAGTTCACCAGCGAGGGCTGACGCTGTCATTGTCTTGCCACAACCGGGAGGACCAACCAAAAGCAACTTCCGCCGAGGTGACAGTCCATGACTTTGGAGTCGGTCGGTGGCTCTGTATTCCAGTTTGACGTTTTCAAGAAGCTTGCGGGTTTCCTTCGACAGCACCATCTCGGAGAACCGAGTCCTCGGATAGAAAACGCTGAGAAGCCCCGCAAGTTCTCCAGTCGGTTTCGTGATCGGCACAGCCTTTGTCGAGCCGGCGTTTTGCTGTTGGGCCTTTATGCGGTCAGCCAGATCACGCAATTCTTTGGCAAGTTTCCCATCACCGTTGCGAGCAGCTGATGCGGCGATCTGCAGGGCGACGGACACGAAATGCTCACCATCACCGGAAAGGTGACTTTTGAGAAGAGCCCTTACTTGTTCAGAACTAGCCATTGACATCCGGTCTCCGTTGAGTGTCCAGTTTAGCACGGTTTTTCTGTAGCGTCACATGAATACAGATCGGAGTCCGAATTGCTGAAATTCAATGGAATATGCGGGCTGCCTGGGCGAGAACGCGAAAGCAGAGAAACTCTGATGAATTCAGCGGACGGTTCTCAGGAAAGTTGAATCCAAATGCACACAATACGAGGACATTCTGCTTGTCAGCATGAATAGAACTCTCGCTTGTGATTCCTTGCACGCAGACCGGTACGTTTGCTGACAGCATGCACAGGAAAGTGCGCCTAAGTTCAGTGGAGTGAACTGGCGGGCATTCAGGCAAATTTCTGCAGCAGCAAGTCATTCACGCGCGGACCTTGACACTGTACGCATTGTCACCTGCGCCTTCAGCGCGTCGGTGACGCATCGACCGACGCGCCGAAAACCGGGCGCCGATGTGACCGACCGGGTCATTGGGCGATGAGTGAGACCCGGTTTGCCGACCATCGCAGGAATCTCGTGACATGTTGCGTGGCGGTGGGTAAGCTTTCAGTGGCCGCCGAGTCACCTGATTGATTCCGCATGCGATTTGGGAACCATATGACGCGGAACAGTTTAGCTGACTGTCCATGCGTCACATCCACGCCGCGGCATAGATCGCAATTCGTTATTCGACTGGATCAATTCAATGCCGGCGTTACCATTCCTCACAGTAGCACTGACTATAATGCTCGCGATCCTATGGGTAATGGGCGAAGCCATCGACAAACCGTGGCTGCGACGCATTTCTGGCCCGCTTTTCGTCATTGTACTTGTCGGCATCGCAATAGTTGCGACCGCAGTCAGCACATCATTCGACGACTCAATTCGATACTCCGGCGCGATGAAACGCTTCGTATCCGCGTTGCTCGCGACATCGGAACGAGACGGGGATTCAGCAGCCGTCGAACAGTTACGAAAATTCGATGCGGTCAGCATTGAGACGTACGAGGGCGGCGCCCTGCTAAAATGGCTTGCCGAGCCGATCGAGGGAAGAATTGGCGAATGAATACCAAGCTTCGACTCTGCGAGTCCAGAGGGAAGGTTCAGAGTAGCAGTCGGGGATGAGTTGAGTGGTCTTTTGGCGATGAGTTTCTGCCGAGCTTGAAGCTCAGGAGGCCCGATGCAGCGTCCCAATGCTGCAGTCACCCGCCGTCGTTCCGAACCTGATTGTCCTGCTTCGGTGGCGCATCGACCGACTCGCTGAAAACCTGGTCGCCAGT
>JAGQQS010000725.1 GCA_020426105.1 Planctomycetaceae bacterium | reverse complement strand
TCCTGGTGACAAGCTGACGGTCACCAGTTTCTTGACCATACGGCGCGCCTCGCTTGTCGGACCGTGACTGGCGAGTCGTCCAATCAAGCAGTTTCAGTTAATCCGCCGACTGTGTCCCTGTAACTTTCCCCGAACTTTGTTCAATTGCGACATTCTTCAAAGTTAGCGCGCCTTTGATGTCAGAAAGATAGACCGACTCAAAATTCGAAATCTGGTCTTCGGGGATTTCGTCTATCACATCGCGAATGTTCTCGCGTTCGGCTTCAGAGAAGGATCCCAAGCGGTCGTGTACGAAGCCCAATGCGATTCGGCGACAAGAACAGGGTGCATCGGAGAGATGGTACGGCGACAAGTAGAATCCCAGTCGCTGTTTTTCTCTGATTCCTGCGATAATCACATCCATAGGATGCAATCTCTGATCGGTTGCGTCCTTAACCAAATAGAGCGCGAGAAGTTTTGCAGCCAATGGAGTCATGGGATTGCCGAGAAGCCGATCCGCTGTCTCGTGCCAATCAGAAATCGGCAGCCATCGAGCGCAATTGAGTGACACCAACTGTTCAAGGTCTCCATTGCTGCCCTCAAGAGACTGCTCAATTTCGCGCAGTCTGTCGGTATTACCTGTACTCACCTCAGCAAATTGAAGGGCAACTCGGCAGAAGACAGATCGCTTCGATTTAGGCATGCCTTCAATTAAGTTCAATACGGGTCTGAAATCCTCATTGGTGTCCTCGCAGGCAGCGCACAACAGGATCGTCTCGTAGATCAGTTTTGCGTCAGCTTTGTCGAAATGAGACGCGACCAGCCCCTCCAAATTGCAAGCAACGGGCGACAGCAAAGTCCGCCGGTCTTCAAATTCGAGACGACGATTCCATACGCTAAATACGAAATCGCATTCGTAGGCATTGAAGCTCCCGGTATTCCTGACGAGTATGGCTTTTGCGCTTGCTTGGCGCGCCTGCATTGAGACTCGTCGATTGATCGAAACATCAAATTGTGACGTCATCAAACTGTGGGTATCTGCACCATCGCAGTTCCTTGCCCCGGCAAGGACGGCGTGCATCGTCAATGCGGAAAAACCGCAAACGAAAACGACGACTCGAAGACCGGGACGAAAACACTCATAGTATTCTTGAATCATGGTGTTGTTTCATTATTTCGCCAACTTGATAAAACTCTTCGTAGGAAATTCAGGGCTACTCCGGCTTCATTCGAATACCCACGATTTCCTGAGAGGCAATTTGATTGCATATTCGGAACTCGCGTGGCTTCGATTCGATCGTGCAAGTTTTGGTCGTCTATAAGTATCCAGTCGAGATTGCAGATTGCAAGGCGGAGTAGCCGCACAACACATAGAACTTTGACTTCGCGAGTGCGTCCGAACGGCCCGGAGTCGCGAACGTGGCTGAGCGGAGTAGTTTTTCGGGTGAAGAATTCCCGCCGAGCCGAAGATCAAGGTATTTGTTCAGGAAAATCGGTGAAGTGCCCCTCCGAGCTGCAGCCAACCGCCGTCGTTCAGAACGTGATTATCCTGCTCTTCAGTGGCGCATCGACCGACGCGCTGAATACCAAGTGGCCAATGTGACTGAGCAGGTTGATGCAGGCAACGGGTGACAGTGATTTCACCGCACCAGCCTGAATCCTGGTGACAAGCGGCCTGCCTCCCCATAAACTTCCACTGGCCGCGGCGTGGTCTTGATTGATTCGGACTGCTTCACCGGAACCAAACGAAGCGTGAAAAGTCCAGCGCACGATCAATACGTCAGCTGGAAAAAGCATGCAGGAAGACTCATGAAATCTGCAATCCATTGCTTTGTGTTTGCACTTTGCCTGGCCCTGGAGGCCAGTTGTTTGGGGCAATCTGAAGATACGGATGAACTAAGTCGAGCATTGGCGCTCGTCAATTCATCTCGTACCAGCGATCGTGCCAAAGGATTTGAGCAACTGGAGAAACTCTGGGACGCAGAGTCTCCGTCCTCCGGATTTTCAGGCACCCCAGTTGAGAAAGAACCTAAGTCCAAGAAAAAACCAGAACTCTCCGACGATATTGTCGATCGAATCGCCAAGGCAATCCAGGCTGGGCTAGATGACAAAGATCCGAAGGTTCGGAAAGCGGCAGCTGGCGCAATTTGTTCTGCGCCACGATCGAGCCCCGAGGTGGTCACGGCCCTAACCGCCGGTTTAAATAGTGATGATGCGACCGTCACATGGTATGTATCCCAAAGAGCTGTCAAGAACCTGCCTCCGATTGAGACCGTCATCCAATCGCTGATTCGTAAGCTGGGCAGCAATGATCTAAACACCTATTGGTCCGCGTCAGACGTTCTGAAGGCATACGGGATGAAAGCAAGACCATATGCAAACCAGATCGTTGATGTCGTCTTGCAATCCAGAACGGATCGCAAACGCAAGATGTACATTCTTTGCGACATTGGATTACACGGTGCTGCTGCAGAAAAACTTGCTGATGCTGCCGCAGATTTCACACGAGATGAACTCGGAATTGCGGCTGTCTGCTTGCTGGATCATCTCCAACTGTTGAAACAGATCGAATCTCAATGCCCTGAAACGATTCCTGCACTGCAGAAGCAGATGCATCGTCTGTATCGTTTCTTATGCAAACAGCAGTCGGTGGATAACGAAACCCGATCGTGGCTGGCAGCTTCCGATAAACTACTCCCCACTACGATGGGACTGCTGCGCGAAGAGCGGTTTATTGACAAGATCACGACTGCAGAAGCGTCCGCCAACGAATATGAAAGGGCTTTCCTTGCTGCATGCAAAAGAGCGTGCGGTGCAGCGCCAGGTGAACAGATCATGGTAGATTTGGATCACCCGGTTGAATTTCGTCCCGATTCGGCTTGGCCCGAAAGTGATGATCGTCGACAGAACAAAACAAGTGACGGGCACGGTGATGGCCTGACCTTTGTGATGTTGACTGGTGAAGTGCGCGGTACCAACGGCGTACATCCCGCGTCAATCAAGTTCTTCCGTATCAACAATGAGATGTTATTGAGAACAGATCAGAACATTTCTGAGGACGTTTTATACGACTCGTCTACGGGGCGATTTGTTTGTTACACATCCGTCTTTGCCGCATTTTCGATCGGAACGGGCCAGTCCGTGTCAGGTCCGTACCAGACCGGAAGCGTTCAGATGCGAGTGGAAACGGACGGATACTTACCCTTGACGCTGCAATTCTTCGACGAAATGCCTGATGTGATCATCACTCTTTCTCCCCAGGCTGGGAATTGACCCAATTTCACCATTAGCTTTGACTTCGCGAGTGCGTAAGAACCGCGCGGAGCGAAGAGCGGAGTGGGCCTGCGGCAATGAGTTCCTGCCGGGCCGAAGCTCAAGGCATTTGTTCAAGAATTCCGGTGATGTTGTTATCCCACTCGATCCTGCAGCCTGTCGCGTTCGTTCTGATCCAGATTATCCCGCGTCGGTGACGCATCGACCGACG
>JAGQQS010000724.1 GCA_020426105.1 Planctomycetaceae bacterium | reverse complement strand
GGAAGCCATGAAAATGGAAACCACGATCACCGCGGATCTCGACGGCAAGATCCGCGAAGTTCTCGTCCAGCCTGGAAAACGCGTGGAAACCGGAGACCTGCTGGTGGTGATTGAGCCAGAGTAATCGCAGTTCACCCTGACCATCGCGACCCCTCGCGTTTTGACAAATCGCAAAGCAAGGCTGACTATGAAGGTGCTGACCCAACCGCTGAAATGGCACGGCGGAAAATACTATCTCCGGAACTGGATTGTGGGCCTGATGCCCCCGCACCTGCACTACGTCGAGCCATTTTTTGGTGGGGGAGGTATTCTGCTGGCCCGGGATCCTGATCGAGACTGGATGCTGTCGCCGGAAAATCCCAAACTCCCGGCTGCATTAAAGGGATCCAGCGAAGTTGCGAATGATATTCATGGAGAACTCACGAACTTCTGGAAAGTCCTTCAGAGTCCGGAGGATTTTGAGGCGTTTCGGCAGAAAGTCGCGCTCACGCCGTTCAGTCAGGTAGAATTCGAGGCTGCTTTTCAGGCATCGCAGACGTCCGTCGATGCGGCCGACACGGTTGAACACCGCGTCGCGCGGGCGCACCGCTTTTTTATTCTGGCGCGACAATCGCGACAGGGGCTGATGAGAGATTTTGCCACGCTTTCAAGGAATCGAACTCGCGGTCGAATTAACGAACAGGTCAACGCCTGGCTGAGTGTTGTGGATGGCCTTCCCGACGTTCACGAACGGCTGCGAAAGGTCCTTATCCTGAACCAGGATGCCTGCGATGTGATTCGCAAACAGGACGGCCCGAATACTTTGTTCTATTGCGACCCGCCATACGTGCACGAAACCCGGTCAACCACCGCCGATTATCACCATGAAATGACCGAAGACCAGCACCGCAGACTTTTGGATGTGCTGGCCGGGATCGATGGCAAGTTTATGCTGAGCGGCTATCCAAGCCAGCTTTACAGCCAGTGGGAAAATAAGCACGGCTGGAAACGACATGAATATCTGATCGACAACAAAGCAGCTTCCGGCGCGGTCAAAGAGGTCAAAACGGAATGCTTGTGGTGCAATTTTTAAGGGGCGCTCACAGTTCGAAACACAATGCACGACGGGTTACCTACAGGAGCATAATGGCCTGTGAAGTTCAGGCCGCCGGTTTTGCGATCCACTCGAAACACCGCGATATTGTCCGCGCGCTGATTGCAACAATAAAAGAATTGACCGGTAGGGTCGAAATTGAAACTTCGGGGATAGTTGCCGCGAGTCCATTCCTCCCCGACAAATGTCAATTCGCCGTTCGTACCGACCGAGAAAATTCCTACACTGTCGTGCAGTCGATTCCCCGCATAGACAAACCGACCATCGTCTGATACCAGAATCTCCGAGCAAAAATTGCTGCCCGCATAGCCCGGTGGCAAACTGGAAATCGTCTGACGCGTTTCAAGTCGCCCGGTTGCCGGATCGTAGTCAAACAGGACAATCGTGGAGCCTTCCTCCTGGATCGAATAAAACCAGCGTCCGTTCGGATGAAAATGAAAATGTCGCGGACCGTCACCGGGCGGCAGCGACACGAAAGGTGTGTCCCCCGGACTCAATAATCCCTTCTGGTCGTCAAACTTCCAGACGAAAATCCGGTCAAGACCCAAATCCACATGCAGGACGAATCGGCCGGAAGGATCAGACTGGATCATATGCGCATGAGTTCGATCATGACCGCTGAAGGCAAAACTGCCCGGTGGAGCATTCGGGGCTTTGGTCGGTCCGAGCTGGCCATCTGTTTGCTTGATATCCGTAGCAGTCCCCAGTTGGCCGTTTGCCAGAATGGGCAGGACAGCGATTGAGCCGCCGAAATAATTGGCCACCAGAATAAATCTGCCCGATGGGTGCAGGCTCACATAAGTCGGGCCGGCACCACCCGCTCGAACCGTGTTCAGCAGTTCCAGGCTGCCGTCTGCCGAATTGACCGAAAAGGCGCTGACAGTCCCTTCTTTGTTCTCACCGACTCGATCTGTTTCATTGGCTGAATAGAGTCGGGTTCCTGCAGCATTCAAAGCGAGGCTGCTGGGGCTTGTGCCCATCTCAAACACACCGGCAGCTGACATCTCACCGGTCGCACGATTGATTTGAAACAGGTGAATACCCCGGCCATTTCCCGGCGGAAGATCGACCTGAGTCGGCAACATATCACGCAGCGGGGAACTGAACGTGCCGACATAGGCCATCAGCGGCGCGTCACCACCAATAGCCTGCGCCCGAATAACGCTGGTTGTGAGAGATGCGGCACCAGTGAGTGCCATGGTCGAGCTCAGAAACGAACGTCGGGAGCCGAGGCCTGGAATCATAAGAAAACCATCTGTGCGATTGAGAGAATAGTTGGCAGATGACGGTTAATCCTACCGCGAAACAGAATGATTGGAAGTCCTGCCCGGGCATACTCGCGATTTACCGGGATTCTGCAATTGATGCGGCATTCGTTGACCAGCAGGGGGCGGGTCGGATAGTCTGATGTCCCGCGACAGCCCCGATTGGAGCAATACGAATTGCCAGTTGTCGATCCCACATGATCAAATAAGCGGACAATGAAGTTCCGGAGAATTCAGCAATGACCCCCCGACACAATTACTTTGCGGCAGCAATCCTGGTGCTTGTCGCGATGCCGGTTTTGAGTGCAGGTGACGATGACAACTGGATTCGAATTAAACTGGACGAGCGGTTTCGTTCAGAAGGTGTGGCCGCTGCCGACCTGAACAATGACGGAACTCCCGATGTCATTGCAGGTGACGTTTGGTACGAAGCTCCATCTGCCGGCTCGAAAGAGCACGTCGATGGTACGGCCTGGAAGATTCATGAAATCCGCATGCCGGGCGAGTTCGTCGCCGGCGTGGGGTACAGCAATAGTTTTGCGAACTTTGCGCACGATATGAATGGAGATGGACTGCAGGACGCTATTATCATCGGGTTCCCGGGCGATCCTTATCACTGGTACCAAAATCCCGGTGTCGGCGAAGACACACACTGGAAAGAGCATGTGATCTGGACGAGCGCCTGCAATGAGTCACCCGAATTTGAAGACCTGAATGGCGACGGGGTTCGTGAGCTGATTATCGGATCTCAGCCAGAAGCGCAAATGGGATTCAATCCGATTCCGGCTGCTGCAAAAGCAAATGAAAAATTTGCGTTTCATGCGGTCAGCACTCCAGGCAACCCGAACGAAAACGGAACATTCAAGTACTACCATGGTCTGGGGGCCGGCGACATGAATGGTGACGGCCACCGTGACATTCTGATCGGCCACGGCTGGTGGCAGAATCCGGGCAATATTCTGAGCGGTCAGACGTGGGAGTTTCATCCGGTTCGCGTGAAAACGCCTGACGGAGAATCTCCGCTTCCAGCCGTTTCAAATATCTACGCCGATGACCTCGACAGCGACGGTGACATGGATCTGTTTGCCGCTTCAGCCCACGCGTTTGGTGTCTGGTGGGTTGAGAATACGGGCGAAGGTCCATGGACGCTGCATGAAATCGACAAGACGTTTTCCCAGACTCACGCCGTGGAAACGGTTGATATCAACGGAGACGGACAGTTGGATTTTGTGACGGGGAAACGTTTCTTTGCGCACAACGGGGGAGATCCAGGCGCCCATGATCCAGTCGTCATGTGCTGGTATGAAGTCGTGCGAACCCAAGGCCAGCCGCCGAAGATTACGCCACACCATATTACTGCGGGTACCGGCACCGGCGTCGGAACACAGTTCGAGATCCACGATATGAACAACGACAAGAAGCCGGACATCGTGCTGTCAAATAAAAAGGGCGTCAACGTCCTTCTGCAGCGGTAACCGGGCAATCGCACAATCGCGGGATGTACACAATTCGTACCTTGAACGCCCGCCTTCGGCTGACAGTCAAACCAAAATACAACTCAGATTGACCAGCTGAAGGCATCAGCGAAGGATCATGGGGTGGCAGATCAGACGTCAGGCTACCGCGTCACTTAGCGTCCGGCTGAGCGCGTTTCGGCAGAACCCAGTCAGGCCGAGGAAAGTGGCAGGTGTAGCCGTCTGGTATTCGCTCCAGATAATCCTGATGCTCAGGCTCAGCTTCCCAAAATGGGCCCGCGGGTTCGACTTCGGTCACCACCTTACCGGGCCAAAGGCCGGACGCATCGACATCCTGAATTGTGTCAAGCGCCACTTGCTTCTGTTCTTCTGTCGTGTAATAGATTGCCGACCGATACGACGCCCCGATGTCGTTGCCCTGGCGATTTGGTGTGGTCGGGTCGTGGATCTGAAAGAAGAATTCCAGAAGTGTCCGGTAATTGGTCACTTTGGGGTCGAACACGATTTCTATGGCCTCGGCATGAGTTCCGTGGTTGCGGTAGGTGGCGTTGGGAACATCACCGCCCGTGTAGCCGACTCGTGTCGATATGACTCCGGGCCGCTTGCGAATCAGGTCCTGCATGCCCCAAAAACATCCGCCCGCCAGAATTGCTTTTTCGCTCATTTGTTTCTCTTCGGCCTTGATTGTAGAAGCTGGAGTCGTGGTGCCTGTTTCTTCGGACTTATCGGCAATCACTTCCGCAGCACGTGGCCGGGCATCGTCTGAAACCAGGCTGCGTTGATCACTACATCCGGATACCGACAGGATCAGTAATCCCATCACGGCTGATCCGCAAAAAGTAAGTATGGTATTTCTCATGGAAAACTCCAGCTTTTGATCAGATTTGAATGTGATTGTCGCGTTTCGCCAATATCTCACGCACGCTCCACGGCGGCTTTTGCAACCGCCGCCTGCATTTTTGCGAGCCCCGTTTTCGCCACCTCCAGCGGATCCTGTTTCCAGTAGTCCCGATTGAATAATTCAAGCGACAAAACAATGCTCCTGCCATTTCCCCCGATGGAATTCAGGATGGATGATACGGGAGCAACGCCGTCACCCGGATAGACACGATGCGCATCATTGATCTCTGCACGCCCCGGAACGGCTGGATAGTCGTTGATGTGAAACACCTGTAGTGCTGAATCACTCAAGAGGTTGAGTCCGGTAAAATCCGAGCCGCCTTTGTAGATGTGATAAATATCCAGCAGCAGGCAGGCCTTCGGATGACCAGTCTCTCCGATGACATACATGACTTCACCCAGCCGTGAAAGATTCGAAGAAAAGCCCCAGATTTCAAGTTGCGGCACGACGTCCGCCTGATCGCCAACTTCCAGGAGTGCTCGATATCGATCGGCGACTACCGGCAGATTTATTTTGGCGCTGTCACTCTTATGAGCACCCACCGGAGGAGCAGCCATCCGCCGGCCGCCAATTTCGCGAAGGAGATCCATGTCGCGCCGGGCTTCTTCGAGCGCGTCGGTTCGCTGTTTTTCGTCGTCTGCAATCCACTGCGCGAATCCAATGGCGCTTTCCACAGTTAACCCGGCATCTGAGATCCGTTTCCTGAGATCAGACAGTTTGCCGCCAGCAGAAGTGAATTCCCGAAGCGTCGGAATCCACGGCTCGATCGCGTCGTATCCTGCGGCTGCAGCGATTTCAACCTCCTTTTCGATTCCCAGCTTTGGTTCCCGAATCGTGCTCGTATTGAGGCAGTAGCGGAATGCGCCGGCTGGTTTGTCCTGAATAATTGCTGGTACGGTTGGAATCCCCGATGCCGCGGCCCCGGAACTTCGCAAAGCGAAACCTGTGGCACAGATTGCCGCGGAATTTATAAAACTTCGACGATCAGTGGACATTCCGAACCTCGTTCGAGCCTGATTCTGGGGTAAAAAGTGCTGACAACACCTGGAATACGCGAGCGCAGCATTGAATCACGGACAGAAAACTAGCGATTCCTGCCTGCATTTGGAACTCAACAAGACGCGAACGCCCGTTTTCGAAAGATCGCATGGGAGCGGGGGCTCAAGTCTGCAAAAACTGTCCAGTTTGCGTATTTGGCACATTAATATTGACCCAGTTCAATTGATACATTCGTTCGGGCGAATTCGACTTGAACCGCGTTGGTCACCTGATACTGTAGAATCGTGTGACCCTCACATGATCGAGTTTGCTTCGTAACGCAGGATGCCGGAATACGTGATGGTACTCTTGTGAATTGACGGCGCATCGCTTCTGACTTGATGTCTGAGTCCAGACATTGTCAGCGGCGTGGGACGTTGCGTCCGCATTAATCAACCCGCATTTGCAGATCCAAAAATGAAACTCGCATGGCATTTCAGTAAAGTGAACCCGCGGTTCAAGAATCGTGAAGCGACTCAGGGCGAGTTCTTCGCGAACGACACGGAACTGCGGGCCTTCGTACGAGAAGCCGTGCAGAATTCTCTGGACGCCCGTTGCCCCGGTCGCACTGGCCCGGTATGTGTGCGAATTTTTGTTTCCGGCCCCAAATCAGCGTTGTCGCTCGAGACGGCGAAACGCTACTTCAAAGGAGGCTGGGATCATTTTCATGCAGAGGGAAGCGGATTGCGCGACGCTCCCGATCGTGCAGAAACCTGCCAGTTCATTACTTATGAGGACTCAAACACGACGGGACTCACAGGTGACATTGATCAGTATCACGAGGTGGCGGGAGTCAAAAATCCTTTCTATTACTTTTTTCGTGCAGAAGGACAGTCAAACAAGACGGAGTCCGGACGTGGTCGCTGGGGACTGGGCAAATTCGTATTTCCTCGCTGTAGCAGAATTCGCAGTTTTTTCGCGGTCACTGTGCGCCATGATGACCAGCGGCGGCTGCTTGTCGGACAGTCCATTCTGAGATCGCACAACATTGAGGACAGAAGTTACACTCCGGACGGGTGGTTTGGCCGAAAACCTGACAAAGACCAGGCAGCGGCACCGGTTGAAGATCAGGAGTTCATCACCCGGTTCGCTGAAGACTTCTGCCTTGAACGCGGTCGTGACCCAGGGCTTTCGATTGTTGTTCCATTCTGCGATTTGCGCTGGACGCCCGCCGAGATTGTGGACACCGTAGTGCAGGACTATTTTTATCCGATCCTCAATGAGGATCTGGTCGTGACGATTGAGGATGCTGACACGCAGACAGTCCTCAACGCGCGAACATTGGACGCGGTCGTCAACGAATGCCCTGATGGGATTCGCGAGTCAATAACGCCGCTCCTGCAGCTGACGCAATGGGCGCTTCAACAATATGCAGCCTCCCGTGACCCGCGTCATGACGCTGCACCAGCGCACACGGACGACCAACTGACGGTACTCAGCAGCTTTGCCGGTCAGGCAACAAAGTGGAATCGCAAAGCGATTGACGACAACCTGTTTCACCGGCTGCGGAACATGCTGCAGACAGCAGGTCGGATTGCAGTTCGGATTCCGATCCTTCTACAGTACATGGACGGAATCAGTCAGAGGACACATTTCGATGCATTCATCGAACGCGCCGAAGGATCACCTCAAAAGCGGCCAATGTTTATTCGCGACGGGATTGTTATTTCCGACGTACGATGCCGTTTGATGCGCGACGTGTATGCGATCGTAACGGTTGATGATGCCCCGTTGACCGGTTTCCTCGGCGATGCAGAGAATCCGGCGCACACTGAATGGAGCGAAGAAACGTCGCATTTCAAGGGCAAATACGTCAACGGCGCCGCAACCCTGCGATTTGTGCGGAATGCGGTCTCGGATCTCTGTCAGATGCTGGCCGAAGCGGCGGATGACGATGATCCCGAATTGCTGTTGGATGTATTCTCCATCGGCACAGGACACGCCGGCCAGGGAATGCCGGTTGAATTTTCGTCCATGACGACGAAGGGCAACACCGCGGCGAAAGAGCGGCTCAAAATGCTGAGACAGACACCGCGCAAACGAAAAACGTTTCGACTCTCAAGTCGCGAGGGTGGTTTTCGAATCGGAAGTCGCTCCGATGCGAACGATCCACGTCAGCCCATTGAAGTCATGGTCGGATATGATCGTCGCGGCGGCAGCCCATTGCGAAAATATTCTGTGACAGATTTTCAGCTGGATCAAAGTCCGATCAGAATCGAAGCAAGAAATGTCCGCATCGAGATCCGCGAGCCCAATCAGCTGCTGGTGTTTCCGGAGTGTGACGAGTTCAGTGTTGTCGTGACAGGGTTTGATCTCAATCGTGACCTTTTCCTGCAGGCACGCAATTTACCCGAAGAACAAAACCCGATAAACCACCCGGCTGAATCTCAGTGTTGTGTTGCCGGTGACGTTGTTATCTGACGAACATGCAGAAATCGCTCATTCAGCCGCCGTTGTTCCCTGAGGATTCGAACGAGTGGCACAAGTCGAGTAAACCGAATCGCCACGCGGTCTGCATTCTCGCGAACGAATGCCGCGTTCGTGAAAAATTCGCCGCCGTCCGCAAAAAGAATTGAAATTTCTTTGGGGGGCTCGCCCTTCACAAAGAGTCGGGTCGTCGCCAGACCTGCGCCACTCTCCGACAGATCGATGACCGGGACCATGAATTCTCCGACCGTGAGCCACGGTCTTTCGCGCTCCGGATATCGAATTCTGAAATGTTCACGGGGGCCGTGCATGGCAATCGAACTCTGCAACGTGCAATAACTGGAATACCATGAACTTAGTTCA
>JAGQQS010000723.1 GCA_020426105.1 Planctomycetaceae bacterium | reverse complement strand
GTCACCGGCCGCGATGCCTGCTATACCGGGGGCCGGACAAAACGCCATCGCTCTAAATCAGAAGGTGTCCCCATCGCAACTTCCAACGCTGCGGATTGACGCTCCGAAGCCGTTTGCATGGACTGCGATTGGTAAAACAAGCGGTAACCGGTCGTTTCAAACGGTAACGATCGGTGATGAGGGTTATCGAGCATTCGTGATTGGCAGCGTGGCGGGGAATGACGTGCTTGCTGTGGACCTGGTAGATCAACTGGCGCAGCATTTACATGGAGGGAAGACCATATTAGGAGGATTTCACACAACGTTGATTCGTACGCTCAATCCCGATGGCGAGGCACTGGACAGGATTCTGAACGAAAAGGGCCAGTACATTAACCATGGTTTTCCCAAAGACAATGGAGTGGCCGACGGCAATCAACCTGCGGAAGTCTCGTTTCTGCTGGAAAGAATCGAAACCCTGAAGCCCCAGCGTCTGATCCACGTCCGGACGATTGAAAGTGAGAGCGGAGTTATCGCGGCGAGTTCCGCGTGTCTGCCGACAGCACAAGTGATTGCAGATTGGCTGGGATTTCGCGTGATTCATCTGCCGGAGCGGGCAGTCTCCGGTTCTCTGGAGCGTTATCTGGCAAGCTCAGAACGCTGTGAAGTTATGACCTTTGCCATTCCGTCCACGGCGAAGAAGAATGAACTCTGGGATCGTTATGGCGACGCTCTTCAGAATCTTCTCATGGGTGAAGATCAGGTATCCCGAGAACTCGCGCGACAAAAATCGCCACCTTCTTCTGCCAACAAGCAGGATTCCAACAGCGATCGCAGTGGCAGACATTGATCGACCCCGAGTTTATCGGCGATTTCCGGTTGCGGGGATCTGAGTCGCTTGTGCGCTGTTGGGAATACCGAACATACGTGGAATGTTGAGCGCAGGAACAGGGGAACCCGGCCGTGGTTCAAAGGCACCGAAAAACTCCCTCAATGAATCATCGATCTTGCGACTACCACGCGTCGTCTGAGGATTTGAGGTTGTGCCACGTACCTGAACTGTCACTAGTGAGGTCGTACTTGAGACGACAAGATTCTTAAGGGGATTGTTTGTGATGGGGGGGCGGGAATAGAAATCCAGCATCACATCTCCGCCAAATCCCACGCGGCCGCGACCGCGCAAGGCCAGCGAGTCACCTGACAGATCAATGGGCTCAAACTCAAAGGCTTCATCCCGGATATTGAACGACATCAACGCGTAGTTAAATGCTGCCCGATTGGGGACCGCAAACTGCAAAGTGGATAAAGCGTTGAGCATCTCCAGAATGACAGGCACTTCGTACAGTGCCGCAGGAGAAATCAGGAGCTGACCGCGGCCCTTAAGATTGGCAGCTGAATCACCGTCTCCGTTCACTGACAGCCATGCGTTCACGACCCCTTTCATGTTCCGCTGATCAGGAAGGTGACGGGCGGCGTATTCTTCCAGCAGAGCATCCTTGAGTTCGCCAAAGAACTCATACTCACTGCCCTTCTTCAGGTCGATAATTCCGTCCATTTCCAGCGTCCCGCGAAACGCGTTGGCCATGATTCGCCGATCACGAGCAACCTCGGCCGGCTTGGCTGTCGTTTTGATAATTTCCCGGCATCCCAGAACGAGTTCGTCTTCCGACATGGTGTAGGGCCCATGAATGTCGGTAATCGCCATTTCCAGAACCTCCGCATGGTCCAGGCGGATCTGCCCTTTATTCTGAAGATGATATCCATCCCAGGTGCCGTAGGCCCCCACGAGTCCGGAAACGCGTGTAAGATCGAGTCCGGCTGAGACAGCACATTCCTGCAGCCGCATATTCAGACTCCACGCGGCTGTGGGGGGCGCTGCCCCGTTCGCCAAACCACTGAATTCCAGTTCGGAGGATTCCACGGAAATTCGCCCCGACTGCGAGAGCCGCGACAGCGTGTCGCGCCAGTTTGTGGGCAGAGCCGCGCGAAGCTGATCATCCGGTTTCAGCCCTGTCGCATTCAGATTGTTCAGATGCAACTGCCAGTAACCGTCCGGCGATAACTCAGCCCAGCAGTCTGTGGCAACAATGGGTGAGCCCTCGTGGTCAGCCTTCAGTGTCTCAATCGTACAGTGATGCACTCCGGCAAATTCGGGATCGTTCGGCTTATAGCTGAGTCTGGCTTCCTGAATATTCATACGATAAGGAAACGGGGTCGGATAGATCGATGCATCAAAGATGCGGATGTTCTGGAGTTCGACGACAGGGATATGTCCGGGCGTGCTCGTCCAGTCAATTTTTGTAGTAAGGCTCACTGATCCCGTCGGCTGCAACATCGTCCACAACTTTCGCGACGACGGATTCAGTGCATTGAAGAGATCTGAGTCAAGACTCGCGTTTTCAGCCGTAATCGACAACTGCAATGCCCCGGGTTCAGGCAGTCCGCGAAAACTGCCGCCCGCATGCAATTCACCTTTGTCATGCCAGCCGTGAAGATTTGTAAATCGCCAGTACTTCGCTTTCGAGTCATATGATAGCTGACCCTCCAGACCACTGATCTCATACGGAAATTTGCTGAAGCGTACTCTGCCTTCCCGAACCGTCGTATAGAGTTGAATATCTGTCGGCTGATTCAGACCGGGAGCCCGGTGACATTCCACATTTGCCGATCCAAGTCCGTCGATGTTGAGACTGTCGATCACTTTGCGACCCTTCTCATCAAGGGCGTCGCGAAACCTGCCGTCAAGCGGCAAATCCTGAACCTCAACATGAAACTTAAGTTCAAGTTCCGGCCCGGGATTACGGATCCAGCCTGATCCGTGAACAGGCCGACTACCCAGCATCCCATCGGCGATAATATCCAGTACGACAGAATCCATCGTGGCGGCTTCCGGAGCCAGCGGCTGCTGATGGAGTTTTGCACTGACGCTGGTCACGGGGTATTGAAACTTATGGAAGATCAACGACGCATCCTCTGCGATTCCGTCCATAGAGACCGGCAGCCATTTACCGGAAGGAAACCTCTGCACGGCAATATCCCCCGTCACTGTTCCCGAGGGCTGAAAATGATCAAACAGCTTCTGCGTTTTTTCCGGCAACAGAGGCTGCAGCTGCTTATTGATCGGAAACTTTTCCAGATGGATCGTTGCTGTTGGCGCCGCCGCATTTTCTCCCAGCGCCATTTCAAACTGTCCCGTTACCGAAGCTTCGCCATCCCGAGCGTTCAGCAATCTAAAAATCACCTGGCGATTGTCCCAGAAAAATGTCGCGCGGACATCGGACAGCCGCACTGGCACGACCGGCGAGCTCAACTGTCCGTCCCGCACTTCAACTTTCAACCGCAGATCGGGGACGATTTCTTCGGCCCGCTTCTCAATCTGAAAATCGATGTCCAGTACACCCATAAATCGAGGCGATACGCCACTGGCGCCGACCACGATCGCACTCGTCGCCGGACCCGACTCGCTCAGGCGTGTTCCACCCGGTGCGGGCAGGACACCGGCGATTTTTGCATCGAGTTGCTGCAGTCGCACGGCAAGCTGCGGAGCCGTCGATTTGGCAATCTCCATCAATGACTGGTCGGCCGTTATGCCGGCCAGTTGTCCGCGCAGATTCCACTCTCGCGTCACCAGATTGGATGTGCCATTCAGGGCCAGACTCCCTGCCCCGGGCAATGCCAGGCTTCCGGAAAAGTCATAGACTTCAGCCGACTTTGGAACCGCCTGAAATGATGGAGATGTCACAATTAAATTCGCCGGCGGGATTCCTGAACCATGCTCAAGCTGAATCTGAGCACGCACGTTCTCCAGTATCACACTCGGCGGAATCAATGGATTGTCACTGATTCGCTGAAACTTATACTCCTGCCAATTCCAGCGACCAGTCTCAGATCGCTGAAGCAGCACGTCAATTCCAGTGACGTGAATCGAACGCACGATCACGTTCTGGTTCTCAACCAATTCAGTTTCGTCCACCGTCGCAACGACTTCTCGAGCCCGAAGAATGGCTCGACTCGTGTCACGATCGCGGATCTGAACTCCGGTAATCCGGAGTGATGAAGTGCTGACCAGCTGCAGCCCGTCGATCTGAAGTTGCAGGCCCGGTGCTGCTTTGTCGAATGTCTTCAATACCTGCTGGCGAATCAGACGATCGCTGTTGGTCCACAGCCAGAAGCTCCCAACGCCGACCAAAACTGCGACGGCCACCGCAATCAGGAACATCCATTTTAGAACGGGCCAGACCTTCATATTTCCTCGCCAATCGCGACATCCATGCTCGCGGACTGGACAAATTTATGTGCCGACAGATCGGTGCCTAAAGGCACCAGGCGCTCCCTGCCAAATCGCCGAAATTCCATGTGCCGCTAAAATCGACAATGGAAACTCCACCGGTAAACGATAGCGTACCGACCCCACAAACACCATATGAACCAGCAAAAACTGCAGAAATGGTCCCGCAAGCAGGGCGACAACACTCAGTCTACCCCGCAACTTCAAGGTACCCGCGATCATCAACACCGTCAACGTGAGATACCACAATGTGCAAAACACGGAAAACAGGCCCCCTGAGAAACCTGGGGCGTT
>JAGQQS010000722.1 GCA_020426105.1 Planctomycetaceae bacterium | reverse complement strand
TCGCAGACAACGCGACGGTGCGTCTTCAAAGTCCGGATCCGCAGCCAATCCCTCGCGCTCGAGTGCCCGGAAGCAAAACGGACTCGCCGCTTGCTGAGTTTCTCAAAGAAAATGCTGCAGGTCGAAGTGTGGCTGACGGTCGATCGTCGTCGTTCAATGCACCACGTCCGAATTCTTACATGGGGCACTCAGGCGACTCGGCGGCAGAAGAATCGTCGCAGAAGGGGTACCCTGATCGCGCGGATGGAGCAGAAGTGATGCGGGAGGGGGCTGCCAGAGAATCAGCGTCACAATCACCCGACCATGTGCCTCAATTCAGTCAGGCGGAGGAAGATCGTATGTTTGGCGTGGCCGAAGAGAGGCGTCAATTAGAACAAACAGGCTCAGCCAGAAGATTAGAGGTGGTCGGGCCAAATGCGGATGAGACAGGAAAAACGGTGAATTTGGATAGCGTCCTCCTTCCCAGGGAGCGAACTGGAAATTCCGGCAGCACTCCGCAGTGGGCCGGATTTCCTGGGCAAAAGAAGTTGTTCTGACTTCGTCGGCATGGGACCTCGCTGTTCGATTCTTTCGAAATGCGGCGTTCTGGCGAAAGTTGTTTCCTCCTGACAGCAATCGCAGTGCAAGCAAAGCCCTCGTTCCCCACGGGCGAGTCATCGACACCCGCAACGATGACTCGCCCGCTTTCCTTTCCCGTCCCCGGAAACGCCCGTCGAGTTCTGTGAATTCGCCGGTGTTCCTCTTTCGGAAGGCCATCAGCGTCGATACCATCCGCGACCGCGGAAGCCGACAAGAACCACCTTTGCGCGCTGATGGCGGCTCATTTGCCGCTTTGCCGGCGCAATTCGCTCCGCATGAATCCTGCCGCAGGATTTCTTTTATTATTTTCATTTAACGTTGAGGATCATTCTGCAATGGCTGACATAACCCTGCTTCGCAACATCGGGATTTCTGCCCATATCGACTCAGGGAAAACCACTCTGACCGAACGTATTCTGTACTACTCCGGGCGAATTCACAAAATTCGTGAGGTCAAGGGTGGCGACGGTGGAGCCACGATGGACCACATGGATCTCGAACGCGAGCGCGGAATCACGATCACGTCGGCCGCCACCCGCGTTTCGTGGAAGGATGAAGAGACGGGAATCGAGCACCCGATCAATATTATTGACACTCCGGGCCACGTGGATTTCACGGTAGAGGTGGAACGCAGTCTGCGTGTTCTGGACGGTGCCATTCTGGTGCTCTGTGCAGTGGGTGGCGTGCAGAGCCAGTCGCTGACTGTCGATCGTCAGATGCGGCGTTATGGCGTACCTCGTATTGCATTCATCAATAAGATGGACCGTACGGGCGCCAATCCGACCAAGGTCATGCAGGCGATGAAGGACAAGCTCCGCTGCAATGCCGTGCCGCTGCAAATCCCGATGGGCCTTGAGTCTGCATTCGAGGGTGTCGTTGACCTGATCCGCATGGAAGCCGTGTACTTCGAAGGCGAAAAGGGTGACGACGTCGTTCGTAAACCGATTCCTGATCAATACAAGGACGCCGCTGAAAAAGCGCGGCGCGAAATGCTGGAAGAGCTGTCACTCCACGACGACGCGCTGATGGAAGCGCTGCTCGAAGAATCCGAAGTGACCGTTGAGCAAATCCGCGCCATCATTCGCAAAGCAACGCTCGCCCAGCAGATCGTTCCCGTTCTGATGGGGACTGCGTTCAAAGACAAAGGGGTCCAGGAAGCGCTGGATGCTGTCGTGCGGTTTCTGCCGTCGCCGCCGGAACGTGAAAAATACGCCAACGACAACAGCCAGCCTGTCGATGAAAATGGGCAGCATCCGAAGGTGTTGCTCAGCGATTCAAATGACGAACCACTGGTAGCGATGGCGTTCAAGACGGTCGTGGAGAGTTTTGGTCAGTTGACTTACACCCGCATTTATCAGGGTAAGATTGTCAAAGGCCAGTCGTATATGAATGCTCGTACCGGTCGCATGGTCCGTTTTGGACGACTTGTGCGGATGCATTCCAACGATCGCGAAGATATTGAAGTGGGAGAAGCTGGTGACATCATTGCGATTGTCGGTGTGGACTGTGCGTCCGGCGATACGTTCACTGCCGAAGGACTGCACCTGTCCCTCGAAAACATCTACGTCGCGAATGCAGTCATTCGCCTTTCGATCGAGCCAAAGAAGCGCGACGATGCTGATAAGCTGAGCAAGGCGCTGGAGCGGTTTCGCCGTGAAGATCCTACGTTCAGAGTTCTGACCGACGAAGAGACAGGCCAGACGCTGATCGCCGGAATGGGGCAGTTGCACCTGGAAATCTATGTTGAACGTATCAAGCGTGAATACAAGTGTGAGTGCATTATCGGCGAGCCTCGTGTCGCTTATCGCGAATGTCCGACAAAGGCGGTCGAGTACAATTACAAGCACAAAAAACAATCCGGCGGTTCTGGGCAATATGCACATATCGTCGGTGTGCTGGAACCGTTGCCGGAGAATTCTGAGAAGGTTTACGAGTTCGTTGACGAGATTTCCGGGGGCCGCATTCCACGCGAATTCATCGCGCCGGTAGATGCGGGCTTTCAGTTGAGTCTCGCCAAAGGTCCACTCGGTGAGTATGAAGTCGTTGGTGTTCGCATGCGACTGCAGGACGGCAGTTACCACGACGTGGACTCATCGGAAA
>JAGQQS010000721.1 GCA_020426105.1 Planctomycetaceae bacterium | reverse complement strand
CAGGCCAGCGCCAGTTCATAACCGCCGCCCAGACACGCGCCATTGATCACAGCAATCGTTGTCTGTGGCAACTGTTCGAGTTTGTCCAGAATGCGTTTACCCAGACTGCATTTGTCACTGGCTTCCTGTGAGGACGAAATGGATTTGATCTCTTTGATGTCCGCACCAGCGATGAAAATCGACTTCTTGCCGCTCGTGATCAGCAACGCTTTGACATCCGTCAGCCCCTTAATTTTGTCCAGGCACTGATCAAATTCAGTTAATGCGTCGCTGCTGAGAACGTTTGCGCTGGAATCCGGAGTGTTAAACTCCAGAACTCCAATTTCACCGTGCGTGTTGAAGTCAAAATATTGGATGGCTCTGCTCACTTGTGAATGGGTGTTTCATGGACGTTGCATTAAGCCGCACTTTCCAGAATGATCGCGCCGCCCTGGCCCCCTCCGACACACAGCGACACCAGCGCGTATTTGTCCTGGCGTCGCTGGAGTTCACGCAGCGCGGTCAGCACCAGACGATTACCGGTAACGCCCACGGGGTGTCCTAATGCAATCGCGCCGCCGTTGACATTCAGTCGCTCGGGTTCAAGAACACCGACTGCTCGCTCTCGACCCAGTGCGGTTTTAGCGAAGTCATCCGACGCCAAAAGTTTCAAACAAGCGAGAACCTGAGCTGCGAATGCCTCATTGATTTCTACAAACGACATCTCGTCCAGCTGCATGCTTGCCTTTTTGAGGACTGTTGATATCGCGTAGACCGGACCAAGTCCCATCACTTCGGGGGCAAGGCCTTCATAGACGTAAGCTTTAATGAAGCCCAGCGGCGAAAAACCGAGTTCGCTGGCCTTTGATTCTTTCATCATCAGCACCGCGCAGGCACCGTCCGTCACCGGACAGGCGTTGCCAACCGTGACCGTGCCGGAATATCGATCAAAGTAGGGTTTGAGTTTTGCGAGTGCCTCCAGCGTCTGACCTTCCCGCGGGCCATTGTCCCGATCGCAGACGGTCTTGTAGTCGGGCTCGACGGGAACGGTCATTATTTCTTCCGCCAGTTTATCCCGACTGGCCAGGACTTTGTTGTGACTGGCAAGCGCGAACTCGTCCTGCTCCTCACGCGTGATTCCGTACTGCCTCGCAAGATTCTCTGCCGTCTGCCCCATATTCAGCCCGCATACCGGGTCCGACAATCCGCACATGACTCCGACGATGGGCTTCAGAAAGTGAGGACGGAATGTCGCAAGCGTTCTTATTTTCTGAAAAATCGACTTTGAACGCATCAACCCGGCAAACAAGGCCGTCATTTGCTGATTGTAGATCAGCGGAATATTTGTCATCGACTCCGTGCCGGCTGCAATCACGATGTCGTCCACACCACAGGTTATTTTTTCGCACGCGCTCGTGATCGATTCAAACCCAGACGCGCAATTTCTGGAAACCGTGTAAGCTCGAGATTTAACGGGAAGTCCTGCCATTAAGCTGGCCACTCGTGCCACGTTCGCGGCTTCAAACGGGTTGGCAACGCAGCCCACGATCACTTCGTCAACCAGATCCGGACTGATGCCCGTACGTTCAAGCACCTCGCGAATTACCAAAGCTCCCAGTTTCTGCGCTGAGATCCCCTTAAAGTCCGTGCCTGCTTTGCAAAATGGCGTCCTGATGCCATCGATGATCGCGATTCGTTCATTCATGGATTCAGTCTTGTTTTGCGGGATAGAAGAGATCAGGCTGCAGTCTCGCGAGGGTGGCAGGAAAAAATTGTCTCAGCCGGAATTCCCGGATTCGTGGTGTCAGGTTCACCACGTCGCTCTGTTCCGCCGAGCGGCGTAAACGATACAGGATCTAAACAGATTATCGATTCAGAAGGATATCTGAAATTTCTCGAACGGATCAAACTTGATTCCACAAATGGCACTTAGTAAGGATCGTCGAAAATAGCCCCAACGTCCCCCTGGAATACGCGAAAACAGTGAACCGGC
>JAGQQS010000720.1 GCA_020426105.1 Planctomycetaceae bacterium | reverse complement strand
CGACAGTCTCAGACGCAGAAAAACGCAGAATGAATCGCTGGCCCCAGGCCAGAACAAGCGGTTCTTTCAAACGGAGGTCCGCATAAGTCTTTTCTCCCGGCAGCAGCCGTGAATTGGTCATTCGCAATCGCACCAGCGCCGAGGTCGTACCTGCGTGCAAAGTCAGAATCTGGCGGTGTCGCAAGGGTCTTTTTACCGCGGCCAGACACTCAATTTCTGCGAGCACGCGCGTCGTCGGAATAAATATGCCAGGCGTCGCCAGTTCACAACCTCGATGAACTTCTGAAACGGCAAGACCGGCAAGATTGACTGCGGCCCGGCGATGCGCATCGGCTTGAGTCACGTTCTGCCCGTGATGCTGCAGTCCACGGACTCGTACGCGACGTTGTTCGGGCAGCAATTCCACTTCATCACCGGATGCGACGCTGCCGGACAGCACAGATCCCGTGACGATTGTGCCGCGCCCGGCCAGAGTAAACACACGATCAATCGGTAAGCGGAAGACCGCCTGCCGGCTACGTTCCGGAATTCTCGCGGCGACCTGACACAACGCCTGTTTCAAATCTTCGATGCCTTCCCCGGTCAATCCGGAAACGGTCACAATCGGCGCAGATTTCAGGAACGTGGTGTCTGTTACTTCGCGGACTTCGTCGATAACCAGTTCACGCATTTCTGCATCAATCAGATCACAGCGGGTGATAACGATGATGCCATATTGCAAGCCCAGTAACTGCAGTATATCCAGATGCTCGCGCGTTTGCGGCATGACCCCGTCGTCCCCGGCCACCACCAGCATCGCGATATCAATGTTTGCGGCACCAGCCACCATTTGACGAATAAATCGCTCATGGCCGGGGACATCCACAATTCCAAAACGATACGTGCCGACATCGAAATGCGCAAAACCCAGATCGATGGATATACCTCGCGCCTGCTCTTCGGGCAAGCGATCCGTATTGGTTCCGGTGAGACGATAGACAAGCGTTGTCTTACCGTGATCGATATGACCGGCGGTACCGATGAGCAGCGGTCGGAGCCCCATTTCCGCCTCACCCGATGCGGCAGGGACGGCCGATTGGGGTGTGGAAGTTGTCATGGAGACTCCGGCGCACGTCTGACGCGATTCAACGTTGTCGGTTAAGGATTCGATTCAGCAGTTGACGACTCTTTGATGGAGCGGCGGAACCAGGACGTGACTGATTCAGCACCGAGGCCACAGCCACACTCATCAGAACCGAGTGATTCATCGTTGATGACACCGTTACATCTGCTTCTTCGTCGAAGCTTACCTTTTTATGTGTATCATTTGAAGGAATCAGGAGTGACTGGCTGCCGTTAGCTTCATCACCGCTGGCTTCAGGCGGAGTGCTCTCTCTGTTCTGCGGTTGATTGTCGGTGTCCGAGGAAGTCCCATCAACTGGGGGCGCAGAGATTTCAGAACTTTCCGTTGCCGATGGATTCAGATTGTCGTCCAAAGGCATCGGACTGAGATGCAGTTCTTCGAAGACTTTCGGCATATCCTCTTTCGCCGGAAAAGGCTGACCATTAGCGATATCAAATTTCAGAACCGGACGCTCCACCGTGATGGCCCCGTTGGCCGTTCGTTTTTCGGTAATCAGCCACAATTCGAGACCTGTTTGATCGCCCAGATTCTCATCAGCGACCCACTGTTTCAGCCGCGCTGGCTGCAGCAGTAATTCACCAAATTCATCAGCAATATGTTCGTATTTCTCGACGATTTTCCGGGTCTCTCCGTCGAAAACCCGCAATTGGAAATAGTCCTGGGACTGGGTTGAATAGGAACTGAACGGCGTGTCTGCGACTTCAACCGGCGCGGCATTCACCAGCACGGGAATCACTGGTGCCGGTGCAGCGACCGGCGGCGACGGAGGTGCCGGCGGTGACGGTTCGGGTTCGAGCGGCGGCAGAAAGACGGTCGGAATGAGCATCTTGAGCAGACCACCTTCGAAATGGAAATCGTTATTGGATTCCACATCATCGATCACACTCGAATCAGGTACAAAGACCACCGGGGTTCCAATGTTGTCCGTTGAACTGATCCGACCGTTTTGAACCGCTTCGGTAAATCCATTCTGACTGACGGTTCCTCCGGAAACCTGGATTGAGTCATGCTGGGAGACGGAAAAGTCGCTAAGGAACGAGGTCACCGAGGCGGCCTTATACGCGATCAGATCGTCAAGCGTATAAACATGCCCAATTCTGTTAGTTCCCGCGTCCAGATAAAATGTCTGAGTGCGATCGGAATTCAGCGGCGTACCGCCCGTTTCAACCGGATTTGTAGTATTGGCGAGCCCTGTAATGGGATTATTGATGGGGTCTCGCCAGTCGATATCCAGACGCAGATTTTCTTCGCCGAGCGCACCGATCTCGAGCTGCCACACGTTGAGGAATTCCGTCAGACCGGCCAGTACCTGATTATTGATGACCGCATTAAACGGCCCTCCGAGCAACTCAACAAACGCGGTATTTGCAATTGCCATATTAAGGACCGGGCGTTGCGCAAACTGATGAGCCACGCCGCCGTCAGTGCGAATCGTGATGTCGTTGCCCATAATAATGTCACCCACGACGTGTTCCGCAAATGCGTGCTGATCGGTTGTGAAACTTCCATTGAGATTGCCACTTAGCGTTAGAGTGTTGCCGGAAATCGAATTGATTGTGAACACCTGCGATGGAGAATCACCATCATTTACGGAGATGACATCCCCGACTGCAAACCCGGCCACACTTGTGAGAGTAATCTGATTCTGGGCATCAGGCGCATCGGTGCTGAGATCGCTTTGAACGCCTGCAACGATCCTGATTGAGTCACTTGTCGAATTTGAAGACACAAGTGCGATAAAATTCTGGTCTGTGGAAATACGAACTCCGTTGCTCAGTGTCACATTTCCATTCGCTGACGTGAGCGTAATCGATTCGTTCGTCAGGAATACGCCGGGCGGGGCGGGGTCTGTATCGACCTTGTTCAGAATTCCGTCATTGTCTATGTCAGGATCCACATCATTGGTGAGACCATCCATGTCGGGGTCATTATTGGCCACGTCAAGAGAATCGGTGATGCCATCTTCATCCGTGTCGGTGAAGAATTCCACATTTTGATTCACAGTCAGATTCCCGTCTGAAGTCAGCCGGATCTGTGCATTGTGTCCCAGAGAAACTGCTCCTGAAGTCGCGGAGTAGACAACTCCGTCAAGAGTTTGAGCAATAACGCTGCCAATGGTTAAATCATTAACATCACTAAAGACAATGCTGCCACCCAGATTACTGCTGGCAAGCCCAAACCGATTTCTGAATGACGCAACTGTGACGTCATTGGACTGCCCAAGCAGTATGTCAAATTGCCCATTCGTATCG
>JAGQQS010000719.1 GCA_020426105.1 Planctomycetaceae bacterium | reverse complement strand
GCGGCTCACGCGGGTTTTGTCAGGGGTTCATACAACGCCCATTCGATTCCCGGCCTCGGGACATCTGAATCTTCCTGACGCCAGCCTCGGCGCAGGCAGAAGCCCGGCATTTCGAAAACGCCGGGCTTCTGTTCCGATCCATGGCTCAGCATTCAGACCTGAGGCTACTTCAGCCCGCGTAGAATGGGTGAGCGGCTGAGTCGCGCTTGGCAATCACTTCATCAACAGATGGTTCACTCTTCATCGCACGTTCGATGGCGAGCTTTGTCGCGTCATAGTTGTACTGATAGATTTTCTTGTCGTCCGCAGCTTCCCAGTGAATGAAGACACCGCAAACAATGCACAATTTCTCAGCCTGATCTTTTGGAATCGCGCCGGACTTGACACAGTCCGTAACGGCATCCGCAACGGCTTTCTGAGCTGGTCCGAACATCTGAACGGCCTGGCGAGCTCCCTTGATGGTCACTTTCGTGATCATGACCGTCGATGGCTTGACGGCCAGATTCGGGGTCCCGGCCAGCAGGTTACTGTGGCCCATCTTCTGATTCGCAAGTGCGTGGGCAAATGCAGAGCCTACAGGTCCGCTTTTGTCGCCAATCAACAGGTCGATGTGCGCAATTTCATTGCCATCGCCACAGAGTGCTTCGCCTACAAACATTGACATTCTCTTCTTCCTTCTTTGCAAAAAAACAGCCGAATCTAAAAACAGCGACCGCAGACAGGATTCCGAAACCAAATTCTCCCTGAGAATCTTGTTTCTTCAGGACCACACTTTTCAGTTGTCTGCGGAAGCAGCATCCCGCTGCTTCAGCAATAAGGTGCCTGTGTAGTGGGCAAGGTCGCCTGAGATTTTGAACTTGCCGATCATGATTGACTTCCACCAGGGTCCTCGATCAACTTCCGGTTCGTTCATCCTGCGACAGGATTGCGAGTTTTCTCCATATCTTCAACTGACCGGCCTCACATGTCGCCAACTTCGGGGAAACTTGAACCAAACTCAGACCTGAAAACGGCTCGTTCCGTGCTTTTATGTGGTGCCAGCGTACGCAGCCTTGCCGAATCTGCGATTGCTGCAGGTTTACGTCCGTTATGCGTGGACTTTTTTGAAGACCAGGATCTGAAAAATCTGCTCGCCGCAGGACGCGGACGATTTGTCGGACGCATCGATTCCTTTCAGCAGCTTCCTGAGCGAATTCGGTCTGTGCGCAGTTCCATCCCGTTGCTCTGGGCCGGCGGTCTGGAGAATCACTCGACGATCCTGAGAGAAATCCTTCGGCATCGTCCCGTCATCGGTCCCAGCCTCGATGCCGTGGAACTCGTTCGAAATCCATGGATGCTCCGAAACTGGACAGAGCATTCCGCGATCGGTTGCCCGCGTCTGGCGCGAAAGACGACGGCGGACACTGAATGTCACTGGCTGAGAAAAACTGTCCGCAGTTCCGGTGGCATGGGCATCGGTGGAGCAACATCAGATCCCTGCGATGAGCACGCCGTGATTTTCCGCGATGGCTATCTTCAGGAATACATCGACGGAGTACCGATGTCTGCTCTGATGGTCGCTGACGCTGCAGGTGTCCATCTTTTCGGGACATCTCTGCAGTTGATCGGCTGGCCGTCTCTGGGCGCGTCGGGGTTTCTGTTTTGTGGAAATATGGGCCCCGTGGACGCCGGAGAGAAAGTCTCCAGTCAACTGATCGAAGCAGGAACTGTTTTCGTCGACCGATCCGGCCTGCGGGGCGTTTTTGGAATTGACTTTATCCTGAGGGAGGGACGGGCATGGCTGATCGAAGTGAATCCACGCATCACTGCTTCGCATCTGCTCTATGAGTTCCAGCAACCGGGGTTGATCACGCAGCAACATCTCGCTGCGTTCGGCTGGAAAGCAGCTCGTGTGCAGCGGCGACAGAAACAGTCTTCGTCAACGCTCACGGCACCATCATCCCTGATCACTGCGCGCATGATTCTGTGGGCACGGAAGGAGCTTCGCTGGTCCGGGAAGTTCGACTTGCCTCACGATCCGAACGTTCTGATCGCTGACTATCCCCAGCCTGCGACCAGAATTCCGGCAGGTGGTCCGCTGTGTTCGATTCTTGTCAGGGCTGACAACATTGAATGCATGCTGCAACAGATTGCAGGATCGCAGCGTCCGTCGGTAAAACAGGGGAATTCGTTGTTCCGCAGGCTGCATCGTTGGGGCTATTCGATGCCCATGATCGCCGATCAGCTGACTTTGCTTTTACAAAGGTTCAGCGCTTCGCGATGACATTCAGTGCCGCAGACAGTTCGCCCTCAAGGAGTTCAAAGGGCTCCAGGCCGACCGAGATTCTGACCATCTCGTCACGAATCCCGATTGCGGCGCGGGCAGCAGGCGACATAAATCGATGCGAGGTCGATGCCGGATGTGACAGCGTCGTCCTCGCATCTGCCAGTGTCGCAGCGAACGGAATTGACGATGCTGCCTGCATGAAAGCGTTGACGGAAGCCTTGCCCTCTCCTGCAAGTTCTATCACGAATATCCCACCAGTGCCCCGGGGATACAGACGTTGAGCAGTCGTAAATGCGGGATGATCCGGCATAGATGGATGATGAATTTTCCGGACACCGGGATGTCCCGCCAACGAACTGACCAGTTGCAGAGTCGTCTGACAAGTCTGACTCATACGCAACGGCAGCGTCTTCAGGCCGCGCTGGCATAACCATGATTCAAACGGATTCGCGTTCTGGCCGAACACACTGGCCGTGCTGTTCAGTCGCTTCATCAGTCTCTCCGAACCCGCAGCCACCCCCAGCATCACGTCGCCATGACCGTTGAGATACTTTGATGCACTGTGCATGACAATCGACGCTCCCAGCTGGCACGGTCGGATCAGCTCGGGTGTCGTAAACGTGCTGTCTACCACCAGCGGAATTTCCGGGGGTAACATTCCGGCGATCGCCTCAATATCCGCGACTTCCAGCAACGGATTGGAGACGGTTTCGATCAGTACGAATCGAGTCTTTTCGGAGATCAGCGTTTTCAGTTCTTCCGGCTTCGTCGCATCAAACGTCGAGACCGTGATTCCGAACCGCTGCATTCGATGCGCCAGTTGCATCGTTTTGCCATAAATGGCCTGCGCAAGAATGACGTTGTCACCGGCAGAAGCGAGCGTCAGGAAAATACTTCCCAACGCACCCATGCCTGATGCAAAAACGGCCCCTGACTCAGCGCCTTCGAGCGACGCGATGCATTCCGCCAGCGCCCTGTGGTTCGGATTGCTGTCCCGTGTGTAAATGTCGCCGTGAAGTTTTCCGGAATAGAGTTTCTCCAGCACGTCAAGGTCGGGCACGTCAAATGCCGTCGACTGATAGATGGGTGGTGAACTTGAGGTTGTTGCCGATGCATGCGGATGGCCCATACGAGCAGGATGATTGTTTTTCATGGGCATGCCGGATTTTCGCTGGAGAGATTGACAGGGAGCAGTCGCTTCGCCAGATTTTCTGCTGAAGCAGCGGAGATTCCTTCTGAGTCGACTTTATAACGGAAGATACTCCGGCTCGGAATGTTTTCTCTATTCTGTTCAGGGAGATTTGCTGATGCAAAGCAAAGCCACAACCGTTGCACAGTACCTTACTGAACTGCCTGAAGATCGTCGGCAGACAATCGAGACCGTACGCCGAGTGATCCTGAACAACCTGGACAGTGGTTTCGAAGAAGGGATGCAGTATGGCATGATCGGCTACTATGTGCCGCACCGTCTTTATGCGGCTGGCTATCACTGCGACCCGAAGCAACCACTGCCGTTTGCTGCCCTCGCATCGCAGAAAAATTATATGTCACTCTACATCATGTCACTGTACGGAGAGCCGAAGCAAGAGATGCAATTCCGGGAACAATGGGCAATATCCGGCAAGAAGCTCGACATGGGGAAATGCTGTATTCGATTCAGGAAGCTGGAAGACGTGGCACTCGAAGCGATCGCACACGCGATTGGTCGAGTGACCGCAGTTGGATATGTCAAAGCCTGCGAAGCAGCATTGCAGAAAAAGACAACGGGGCCAGACACAAATTCCGCGAAAAAATCCGCGAAGTCCGGGAAAGGACCGAATGCTTCTCAAGGAGCAAAGTCTGCTGCAAAGAGCGCCGCCAGGAAAAAATCTGCGAAGAAGAAGTCGTGAGTGTGGCCCCGCGACAGCCTCACTCCAGTCGGCGCGCGGGGCAGTGTGAGCCACTGAAGCGGCAGTCCTTCGTGGGGTTACTTCTCCGCCGCATTCCAGCCTGATGTTCTCAGCTCACCGAACCAGAGACCGACTGTTGCTACAGATCTCAATGCACGCGCTGTCCCGGCACAGAAC
>JAGQQS010000718.1 GCA_020426105.1 Planctomycetaceae bacterium | reverse complement strand
TACCCGCTCGGCAGCTGCACGATGAAATATAACCCCAAGCGACATGAACGCCTCGCGCGGCTGCCACAGGCGGCCACCAGCCATCCCTATCAGCCGGAAGACCAGATTCAGGGCCTTCTCAGCGTGCTGTTCGAAATGCAGAACATGCTGGCTGAGATTTCCGGACTCCCGGGTGTCTCGCTGCACCCGGCGGCGGGGGCTCAGGGAGAATTTACGGCTTTGCTGACCGCGGCCGCTTATTTCAAAGACCGCGGCGAAAAAAGGACGCGTGTACTCTTTCCTGCCAGCGCCCATGGAACCAATCCCGCCAGTGCCGCCCTGGCGGGCTTCGAATGCGTGCAACTTGCGGCCAGCAAAAATGGATTCGTTGATCTCGATCAACTGAAGTCACAGCTCGACGATCGTACGGCTGTGTTCATGGTGACCAATCCCAATACACTTGGGCTGTTTGAACGCGACATTGCTGAAGTGGCCAGGTTGCTGCATGAGGTGGGTGGCCTGGTCTACATCGACGGCGCCAACATGAATGCGATTCTGGGCAAGACGCGCCCGGGTGACTTCGGAGGCGACATGATGCACTACAACGTTCATAAAACCTTTACAGGGCCTCACGGTGCCGGTGGTCCGGGAGCCGGCCCGATCGCGGTGCGTGATTTTCTGGCTCCTTTCCTTCCCGCTCCGATCGTCACATACGACCCGGTTAAGAACTGGTATGCACTTTCAACACCTCCAAAATCGATTGGTCAGGTACGAACATTTTTTGGCAATGTGGGAATTCTTCTGCGTGGTTATTTCTACATTCGCACGCTCGGCGGTAAAGGCCTGCGTGAGGCATCAGAGAACGCCGTCCTCAATGCGAACTACCTCCTGAGTCAGATCAAGGACTTCCTTGAAGTCCCCCACGGCGACCGCTGCATGCACGAGTTCGTGGCCAGCGCCCGCACGATTAAGGAACAGACAGGCGTTACCACGATGGACATCGCCAAACGCCTGCTCGACTATGGTTTTCATGCACCGACCGTCTATTTTCCGCTGGTTGTGGACGAGGCCATGATGATTGAGCCCACTGAAACCGAATCACTGCAGACGCTCGATGCTTTTGCGACGGCACTCCGCGCGATCTGCAATGAGCCCGCGGATCTGGTGAAAGGCGCACCGCATTCCACCGCGGTCTGCCGCCCCGACGAAGTCAGCGCCGCCAGAAAACCGGTGCTGTGCTGGTCGGCTCCGAATTGCTGACAGGCGAGCGGCTGGAGAGGACATCTACTTGATTCCCAGCAATCGATCGAGCGAATCGGCCGTCTGATAAATTAATGCCTCGGGATGATGCAGATATGGATGAAAGTATTCGAACGTCAGGTAGTCTTCGTATCCTGTATCGGCAAACGCCTGCATGACCGCAGGCCAGTTGGTAGTGCCGTCGAGCAACGGGCGGAACGATTCCAGTGAATGGTCTGCACTCTTTTTCGAATACTCTTTCAGGTGCACGTTACGAATACGCTTGCCCAGAATCGGAATCCAGTGTTCGGGAAACTGGTACTCCATAATGTTGCCCGTGTCGAAATGCACTTTCACGTGCTCACTGGAGAAATGATCCACAAAACCACACATCTCAAACGGTGACAACAGATATCCATTGAAGAAAATGTTTTCGATGTTCAGCGACACGTCCAGTTTTTCGGCACCGGGCAGCAGTTTACCAATCGCTTCTTTCGCGCGTTGATCACACAGATCATTGGGTGTCGGATCATGATCAGCCCGCCATGGCATGTGGACAGCTCCCGGAACGACCAGGAGATTCTTTGTGCCCAGATCATGAGCCGCCTGAGTCATCATGCCTGCCAGTTCCATGCCCCGGGACCGCTCCGCAGGATCGTTGCTGGTGAGCGGATAAGGCCAGA
>JAGQQS010000717.1:7443-9031 GCA_020426105.1 Planctomycetaceae bacterium | reverse complement strand
ACACTATTGTCTGCGTTCACCAGAAGAGACGTAGGCACCAATCACGATCAAAATACCGATGCATCCCACGATGGCCGACGTGGCGGACGGTCCGGAAGTTGTAAATCCGATCGTCTTGCTGCCCGTCGCTGTCACGGATGCGTATTCCCAATCCGACAGCGCAGGCGTTGAGAGATCAGCATCAGCTTCGTGCACTGCCTGGAATTGAGATTTGTTAATGACGACGGGAATTTCAATCGGCACCATGGCGAGGTTGTCACTGTAAATCAGTGAACCAAAGGCGTGATCTTTACTGCGAGGCACCAGAACGGCGGGACCACCCACCGCTTGCGCTCCGTTCCTGACCGCGATGGGCGGATCACCTTCAGCGCCGCTGTCATCGGCAGGCTGCGTCATGTACTCGGCGCGCCAGAGCCCTGAATCGAATCCCTGAGGGTCCGCTTTCGCCTGACGCATACTGCCGTCTGATGAATCAGACTCGATTCCCAATGAACCCTGCACCGCAGCTTCTTCTGGCCGCGGCATAGCCCCGACGCCAGCCGAGCCAGCCATCAGAATCTGGGCCAGTAAAAAGTGCACACCGATTTTGCGTGGCATTATTCCGAGGCGTTTTTCAAAAGATGAATTCAAGAGGGCCTAAATTGACAAACTCTGAGAACGGGGCGATCAATTCGACACCCCCCCTACTCGCGGGAATCAATCAACAGACTGTCAAAACCCAGTCAAATATAGTTCACAGCTCGATGTCGGGGCGTTCTGATATCGCCCAAATCAAGAGAATGAACAGACGAATCGAGCAAATCTTCAGATTCTGGCGGGGCCCGCGACGGTTATTGATGCCGACAGGCCTCATTGCGTCGCGGAAAGACGACACCGGTGCCGCCACACGATGAATGCGGCACGGCAATTGCCTCGCTACCCCTGATTACCTGTTTCTCTGCCGAGATCGACGCCAAAACCAGGGTTTTTCCGGTGGACGACGCGGCATTGACCACGCTTTGTGTGATCCAATACACTTGGCACGACTTGACTTACGACAAAACGGCACACATCCAATCCGGGAAGATCTTGCTGCCGATGTGGCAGAACGCAGTCTCCCACCCGGAGAATGGATCCCTCACAATAGTATCTCAGGACGATCGCGCGACATGGAGTTTCTGGAAAAAGTAGGCGACTTCTTTGAAGTTGCCAGCGGGTCGCTGGTACGCGGCATAACGACGTTGTTTGGTTCGTCGAATGAACGGCATATCAAGCGACTGGGATTTATTCGGGACAAACAGGGAAAGACGACGATCGTTCCCGGTTCGTTACTGGATCGCATCAATTCGCTGGAGCCGGAATGGCAGAAGATGTCGGATGACGAACTCCGGCAGACTGCTGCGCGGTTTCGCGCGCGGTTACTCAAGGGAGAGACCCTGGACGATCTGCTGCCGGAAGCTTTTGCAGCGGTGCGTGAATCCGGGCGGCGGTTCCTGAAGATGCGGCATTATGAGGTCCAGATGATCGGGGGATACATCCTGCACAAAGGGATGATTTCGGAGATGGTTACCGGCGAAGGCAAGACCCTGGTCTCGTCGCTGCCTGCGTT
>JAGQQS010000717.1:6344-7372 GCA_020426105.1 Planctomycetaceae bacterium | reverse complement strand
ATGGAGTGGATGGGCCCGATCCATTTGAATTTGGGACTAACCGTCGGCGCGATTCAGTCGAACATGTCGTCCGCACAGCGTCAGGTTCACTATGCCTGCGACATCACATACGGCACGAGCAATCAGTTTGGATTTGACTATCTCCGCGACAACATGAAGCCGACGAAGGATCAGCAGGTTCAGGGGGCGCTTGACTACGCGATCGTCGATGAAATCGACAACATCCTGATCGACGAAGCTCGAACTCCGCTGATCATCTCCGGCCCGGCTCATGACAACCTCGAAAAATACCCTCGGGCCGATGCGATTGCACGGCAATTGAAGCGGGATGTTGATTTTGAAGTCAAAGAAAAAGAACACACGTGCCATCTGACGGAAGAGGGTGTACGCCGGGCGGAACAGCTTGCCGGCGTGGAGAGTTTTTACACGGCTGGCAATATGGAATGGCCGCATTTGCTCGACAATTCGCTGAAAGCCCACTACCTCTACAAAAGAGATGTGAACTACGTGGTGGAGAAGGGCGAAGTGGTCATCGTTGATGAAAACACGGGCCGCAAAATGGAAGGTCGTCAGTGGAGCGACGGACTGCATCAGGCCGTGGAAGCGAAAGAAGGCGTGAAGATCAAGGAAGAATCGCAGACTCTGGCCACGATTACGCTTCAGAACTATTTCAAGCTGTATAAGAAACTGGCTGGCATGACCGGAACGGCCATGACGGAGTCAGAAGAATTCCTGAAGATCTATAACCTTGATGTCGTCGCGATCCCGACGAACCGCCCGATGCAGCGGATTAATTTCCCGGACAATATTTACGGCACCGAAAAAGAAAAATGGGATGCCGTGATTAAGGAAATCGTGGAAGTTCATGCCACCGGCCGTCCGATCCTCGTGGGTACAACATCCATTGAACTGTCGGAAATGCTCAGTCAGCGGCTGATTCGGAAAGGTGTCCCTCACAATGTGCTCAACGCAAAGTTTCACGAGCGCGAAGCAGAGATTGTGGCTCAGGCGGGTCGCAAAGGGGCGGT
>JAGQQS010000717.1:0-6287 GCA_020426105.1 Planctomycetaceae bacterium | reverse complement strand
GAACATTCCGCATGGGAAGAACTTAAAGCGACATTTTCGTCACGACTGGACGTACCTAAATCCGAATGGGATGCGCTGACGAAAAAGATCGCGGAACGCGAAGGAATGGTGGCCGAATCCAAAGTGGTCACGGAACTCGGTGGATTGCACGTCGTGGGTACTGAACGACACGATTCGCGCCGTATCGATCTTCAGCTGCGAGGTCGAGCCGGTCGTCAGGGAGATCCAGGCTCCAGTCGCTTCTTTATCTCTCTGGACGACAAACTGATGCGACTGTTCGCCGGTGACGCCGTCAAACGCATCATGCAATGGGCCGGTCTGACGGAAGGTGAACCGATTGTAAGTTCGATGGTGACCCGTCGAATTGAAGGGGCTCAGAAGAAGCGCGAAGAACAGCACTTCGACCAGCGTAAAAATCTGCTGGAATACGATGAAGTGATGGATGAACAGCGTAAACGGACTTATTCGTATCGTCAAAAAATTCTTGACGGTGTGGATTGTCGCAGCCTGCTGCTCGGCATGATGAATGACGAAATTGAACGCTGGACCGGTCAGTTCCTGGCGAAAGACTATCGCTGGGAAACAATCGTCGGCTGGGTGACGCAGAATCTGAATCTCGAAATCGAAGCATCAGATATTCGGGATATGGAACGTCCGGAACTGGAGCAGTATCTCCGCGACGAGGGCGAACGTCAGGGTGAAACACTGATCTATGAACAGATCGATGTGGATCTGCCCGAGGATGCCGAAAGCAAACTGGACTGGAACTGGCTCGCGCTGAGTAAATGGGCGAATCGCCATTTCGGATTGTCGCTGCAGGACAAAGACCTTCGCAAATTTGATCGCGAGGCACTGGCACCGGCCATGCTGCAAATGGCAAAAGAAGGCATGGCACGTCGTGACTATACGCCGCTCGATGATTTTCTGGATCCTCAGTTTCCACAAAAATCACTGGCGGGCTGGGCGAATTTCAATTTTCTGCTGGGGATAAAACCAGAAGAACTGCTCGGCAAGGAGCACGCAGAAATCGTCAGCCTTCTCCAGGAACGAGTGCGTGTGCGCTATGACGAAAAGGAAGTGACATTTCCTGTTTCTGTCGGGATGCACAATTTTCTGTCCGGCGACGGCAAAGAAAACGAACGTTTCAATCGCGAAAAGCTGGCTCGCTGGGCAAATACGCGGTTTCGTACGAACTTTGTTCCCGAACAGTTTTCCGAATTGCAGTCCGCGCAGATTTATGAAACGCTCGTCGCTGCCAGCAAGCAGTTTCTGTCACGCCGCCCCGATTCGGAAAAAGTTGAAGCTCGCCTGAACGAAATTCTGGGACAGGATTCACTGGAAACAAATCTGGTCAGCGAACAACAAATGTCTGAGCTTCTGAAATGGGCTGATACGGAGCATGGGCTCACATTGAATGACGCCAGACTGCGAAAGATGAACGCTTCGCAGGTCCGGCTTGAACTGCTTCAGGGTCTGGAGCAGGTCTTCCGGCCGGAGATGCGTCAGACCGAACGGTCTGTCCTGCTGGAATTCCTGGACACGGCGTGGAAAGATCATTTGTACTTTATGGGGCATCTGAAGCAGGGCATTGGCTTTGTTGGATATGCCCAGAAAGATCCGCGCACCGAGTACAAGCGCGAAGGACGTCGCGCGTTTCTGGCGATGTGGGAACGCATTGCAGAACAGGTGACGCAGGCGGTCTTCCGAATCGAACACGAGAGTCCTGCGTTTGTGGGCTCACTCTGGCGGATTACGGCAACAGAACACGATGTCGCTGCGCCTCTGCCGATCGAAAGCAGAGTGGATACATTGCAGACAAATGCCCCCGAGGCGGGAGAAGAAGGAAAGACGATCGCTCCGATTGTCAACGACTCCCCGCGCGTCGGCAGAAATGATGACTGTCCCTGCGGCAGTGGTAAGAAATATAAGAAGTGCTGTGGCAAATGATTGCGCCGGAGTTCAGGCCTGCGCCTGTGCTCCCGCGGGAAATGGATTTCCTTCATGCGGTGGCTGCTAAACCTGTTCTACATTTTGCTGTTGACGATATTGTCACCGCTGATTGTGTGGCGCGTGGTGAAGCATGGCCGCTATCGCAGAGGTGTCGCTGAAAAACTCTTCGGGCGTCAGGCACCGGTCACGGATGAACGACCGGCGGTCTGGTTTCATGCGGTAAGTGTCGGCGAAGTCATTCAACTGCAGAAAGTTATCGATGAATTTCGCCGTAAGACCGCAAATCAGTTCCGGATCATTGTTTCGACCAGCACCGACACCGGCTACGACCTCGCCCTGAAAAGATTTGACGATTGCCAGGTGACCTGGTTTCCGCTCGACTTTTCGTGGGCCGTCTGTAACGCTGTCCGCCTGATACAACCCCGGATGGTTGTGCTCATGGAACTGGAGCTGTGGCCCAATTTTCTGGCAGAGTGTCAGCGGCAGAATATTCCGGTAAGTGTTGTGAATGCACGGATGAGCGAGCGCAGTCATCGCGGCTATTTGCGGATTCGTCCACTCATGGCACCTCTGTTCTCACGCCTCGCGTTGGTGGCAGCCCAGTCGCAGTCGAATGCCGACCGTCTGCAGTCCTTGGGTGTTGTGCGTGAACGAATGCAGGTGACGGGCTCCATCAAATTTGACGGCGTGGCAACGGATCGCAGCAGCCCGGCGACAGACCGCCTGCGACAGTTGTTCGGGATAACGCCAGCTGAAACCGTGTTCATGGCTGGCAGCACGCAGGAGCCGGAAGAAAAAATTGCACTGGAAGCCTGGCTTGCATGTCGCCGCCAATATCCATCGCTGCGACTGATTCTTGTACCGCGACATCGTGAACGATTCGACAGTGTTGCAGAGCTCGTGCAGGCTGCCGGTGTCCCGCTGGTGCGAAGGTCAACGCTGGAGTCCGCCGCGCAGGTAATATCTGACGCCGTCATTTTACTCGACACCATCGGGGAACTTTCGGCCTGCTGGGGACTGGCGGACATGGCGTTTGTCGGCGGCAGTTTCGGAAACCGCGGCGGCCAGAATATGATCGAACCGGCGGCGTTTGGTGCGACAGTCCTCTTCGGGCCGAATACGCGGAATTTTCGGGATGTGGTGCTGGCGTTTCACGAATCGTACGCGTGCATTCAATTGCAGCAGCCCGAACAGCTCGCTCCAACACTTGCGCGACTGATGTCTGACCCTGCGGAACGTGAATGTTTGGGAGCAGCCGCGCGGGAAACGGTCAAAGCGCAGGTGGGCGCGACCGCTCGAACAGCCAGCCTGCTGGCGGACATCCTTCACTCATCGCCGATGGCTGAAAGAATTCGTCGTAACGCTGCGTAAGAATCGTTTGTAGTCCCGCCTTCAGGCGGAATATGCCGGGAAAAATGTACAGTACTCCGCCTTCAGGCGGCGCTACGAACTCAAAGCGATTCGAATACAGCTCACGCCACAGAAACATCTACGATCGCCTTTAGCACGCCTGTTTCCGGTCGCGTGAAGGATTCGAATTCCTCCACCATATTCTGAAATGGTGTGCGATGTGTGATCCAGGGGGTCGTGTTGATGGTGCCGTCTTCGATCAGGTGAATAATGCGTGTGAAGTCGGATGGCATGGCGTTGCGAGAAGCTTTCAGGGTCATCTCGGGCCGGTGTAATGTCGGATGCAGGAACGTGACTTCTTCTGTCGTGATGCCGACATAAACCAGTGAGCCCGTATGGGCGACATATTTCAACGCGGACGACATCGAATGTTTGTTTCCTGTGGCATCCGTCACCACGAAATACATATCTCCGTTTGTGACAGATCGCATCTGCTCCAGTTCGCTGCCATCGCCATTAAATTGAATCGTATGCCGGACACCATAGTTGTCTCTGCAGAATTGGAGACGTGACGGAACCATGTCCATGACCGTGACCGTCGCCCCGGTGAGTCGGGTAAATTCCAGCGTTGCCAGACCAATGGGCCCCGCACCGATAATCAGCACATGATCACCTTTCTTTGCCGCGCCTCGGTCGGTGGCGTGACATCCGATGGCCAGCGTTTCCACGAGCGCCAGCTGTTCGTACGTCAGTTTCCGTGACGGATGCAGTTTATCGGCTCGGATCAAAAAGCGTTCACACAGTCCACCGTCGATCATGACTCCGATTACATCCAGCGAACAACAACAGTTTCCCTGGTGACGTCGACATGCGAAGCAGTGCCCGCAATTCATGTAAGGCTCGACACTGCAGCGGTCACCCGGTGCAACGCGGGTGACCCCGTCACCGACGGCCAGCACCTCGACGCCCAGTTCATGGCCAGGGATGCGCGGGTATCGAAAGAACGGAAATTTGCCGAGCCAGCCGCTCAGGTCCGTGCCGCAGACCCCCATTCGATGCGTCCGCACCAGCGCCTGTCCCGGTCCCGGTTGTCCCGGATCCGGAACGCTGACATATTGAAAATTCCTGGGTTCTTCGAGTCGAATGGCTTTCATAGTGCTTCGATCATGGGCGTGTATGTGGCCACGTTTTATGGGTATGAGCGTTAATTCGACAGGATCAGCGACCAATACTTTGTCCGGAAGGCTTTTTCGTTTTCGCGGCTTTCAAATCAAAATTGTCCTCGCCAACAATCTCGGCAAGGGCTTCAAGAAATTCTGGGCCGATGTTCACTTTACAGTCGTTGCCGGTCGTCAGGATGTAACGGAGACGCGATACGGACGGTTCCTCTGCCTGATCATCAACGGCATGCTGTCCGTTTCCGTTCGCATGACCATTTCCGTTCTTCCCGACACCGTTCCGCAGATTCTCTGCGAACGAATCAACAATCAGAATGACCTCGGTTGATCCAGGGTAACGTGAAACGACATTACGGACACGCTGGATATCGTCACTGGAATGCAGCCCCTTTTCGAATTTGATCGCCACCTGAGCCGTGAACTCTTTGTCGGCCTGATCCAGCGTATAAATGCGATTCACAACCAGATTGGGTTCGCGACTGCGGCGATCCACCTTACCTGCAACGATAATCACATTTTCCGTTTTGATCAGCTCTTCGTAGCGTGCGTAATCTTCCGGCCATGCGATGCAGCGGATGATCCCGGTGGAATCTTCGAGATCAAAATTTGCATAACGATTGTGACCATTGCGGCTGCTCTTCTTTGCTGTTGCCAGTTTGATCGACGAAATCATACCGCCGACAGTCACCTGAACGCCATCTTCCATTTCGGCAAGTTCCGAATTGTGATTCGCGACATAGCGTTCGATGCGTTTTGCGTGCCGAGTTAACGGATGCGACGTAAGATAAAAGCCAATCGTTTCTTTCTCCCATGCCAGTTTCTGTGACGGTGTCCAGTCCGGGACATCCGGCAGACTGATCGCCAGTGGCGCACCGGCGTCGTCCATCTCATCATCATCGTCACCGCCAAACAGGCTCTTTTGTCCGCGAGCTTTGTCTTTCTGACGCGACAACGCTGACTGCACCGCTCGTTCGACAATCGCGGACTGCTGAGCCCGCGTCCCCGGCAGGACATCCATCGCGCCGGCTTTGATCAGCGTCTCCAGATTCCCTTTGGTCAGCACTTTCGGATCGACACGTTCGGTGAGATTAAAAATATCCCGGAACGGGCCGTTGGCAGTTCGTTCATCCACGATCGCCTGCACGACGTTATGTCCCACGCCTTTCAGCGCTGCCAGGCCAAACGTAATCTTGTCTCCCAGGACGCTGAAATCGACGTCCGACTGATTGATGTTCGGTCCCAAAACGTCGATCTTCATGCGTCGTGCGTCATCGACGTGTTCGCTGATGCGTTCAGTGCTTTCCATTTCGCAGCTGAGCAGCGCCGCCATGAATTCGACAGGATAATGGGCCTTCAGATATGCCGTTTCATACGCAATCAGACCATACGCTGTCGAATGCGATTTGTTAAAACCGTACCCCGCGAACGCGACGATCAGATTCCACAGTTCCTGAGCCACCTGTTCGGAAATACCGTTCTCAACCGCTCCGGCAATATATTCCGCATGAAAGCTGGAGATGATCTCATGACTTTTCTTGCTGATTGCCTTAATGCACTTGTAGGACTTGGACAGTTCAATGTTGCCCACGCGATTCAAAATCCGCATCACCTGTTCCTGGTAGACCATCACGCCGTAGGTCTCAGCCAGAACTTCATCCACCACCGGATGCACTTTACGCGGCGGTTTGCGGCCGTGTTTTACATCGACGTATTCCATCACCATTCCGCCTTCCAGCGGACCGGGACGATACAGGGCCGAGGTGGCGATGATGTCGGCAAACTTATCCGGCTTCATCTTCGTCAGCAGGT
>JAGQQS010000716.1 GCA_020426105.1 Planctomycetaceae bacterium | reverse complement strand
CCAGAACTTTTTGTCCGGTTTGCGTGTCGAAGTAGTTTTCCATGCGGATCACTTTGCCTCGCTGGAATTTCGTGATGTTCACGATCCAGACGGGGGGACCGATTTCGCCACCCAGAGCCGTCACTTCCTGATACCGGGCAATGACTTCGTTTTCGGCGAGGGCAAATGTTGGGGCTAATGGTTCGGGCCGAGGACGAGTGATGACGGAAAAAAAACGATCCAGCCAGTCCTGAAAACCTGTGATACCCTGAAAGGTTCCGGCGAACGGAAATCCTGTTTCTTCGCCGGCGCACCAGTAGACAAAATCTTCCGCGAACACGTGCCCGCAATAGTTCAGCATCGCGTGTTCGTGCAGGTCGTAACTCTGCACGATGAGTCGCGCAGCCGCGACCGGATCGCTGACAAGATCTTCCGGAAACACCGCTTCTCCCGAAGTACTCAGCGCATCAGCAATGTCCTCGATGGTCTCCGGATTTAAGCTTGCGGAACCTTCCGCTTTTCGAATCAATCTTGGTGAGTAGCCGACGACATCTGCAAACTGTTCCTGAGTCCATCCGCGCTTTTCACGCAGAATCCTGAGGTAATCACCTCGACACGGATACGAGCGACGAGTCGGTGGAATCAGCCAGCTCATGCACACCTCGAAGTCATCGAAAAATCGGCGGTTTGGCACATTTCCAGCGTCCATAAACGCCGGAAATGTGCGAGATCCTAAACCCTTGGCGGAATCGTGCCAACTCCGTTCCTGTTTTTTGTGACGAGCCTGGACTTAGTATGTCCCACCCGGCAGCGTACCAACGCAAGCCGCCCCACAATTTCGTGGTTCGAATTTGCGATTCGAATCACACAAGTCGTTTTGAAACATGGATTTGCCCCATGCTCGGTGTCCTCAAGCCTGCCCCACAACTCCACCAGATTCATCGAATTTGAAAACCTTCCCAAAACTCTCGGACGATTTGCCCGCGAATCCTGCATTGGAATTGAGGGCAGTCCTTCAGTAGCTCCGTAGCCGTGAATCTCCCGTGATTGTCTGTTCCCGTTGCCATACATCTTTCCTGATTACTGCTTTAATTAGTCTGCGAGATCCCGACCATGTCGATTTCATCCTGGCTATTGAGTCTTCGTTACGCCGTAGCATTCAGCGGAGATTCTTTGATCGCAAAAACTCGAACGAATCGCAGACGGCAGCGTCGGGAATCGAAGATCTCCGACTCCCTGGTTCCTCGCACTCAGGAGTTGGAACGCCGAGAGCTTTTGACGCGAGTGGTCCAGTTTGGTGAATCTTTGCCTTCCAATGTTCACATAGTGGGCAATGCAAAATATGAGTTTAACGCCAGTGACGGCAATGGCTATATTACTTTGACAGACGCCAAGACTAGCCAGACAGGTTCCGCCCTTTTTGACAGCCCTGGCTGGGCCGCTACTACATTTAGTGCGTCTGTAAATATCAGTTTGATGGATCAGCCGGGTGGCAACAATATTGGCAACGCGGACGGCTTTAGCTTTGGCTATGCGTCTATGTCTGGCAGCGCCTTTGGAGAGGCTGGCGAAATCAGCCGTGGAGGGCTTTGGATCTCATTCGCGACCTATTCTTCAGCTCCCGGCATTCGCGTTTACTATGGCGGGACACAGATTGCGTCTTTCAGCGCCACTTCAAGTTCGATTCGTGGTGTTTGGAATCATCTTGATGTTTCCGTATCCGCCAGCAAAGTACTATCGATTTCCTATCCTGCGATCGGGACACGCAGTGTATCGATACCAAACTGGAATCCATCCTCTGGATGGCGCTTCGGTGTTGGGGCTCGCACAGGGGCAGAGACCGACTGGCAGGTTCTCGAGAGTATCGTCGTCGATGCAAACGCACAGCCTAGTGTGAGTCTGCCGAACTACTCTGTCTCTGAAGGAAACACGGTGACGTTGACCGCAGCTGGCAGTGATCCAAATAGTAACGCACTGACTTATACATGGGATCTCGATAATGACGGAGCTTACGACGACGCATCCGGAAAGTCGGTTGTGTACTCGGCCGGTTCTTTGGACGGTCCATCTACTCATACGGTTCGTGTGCGAACCAGTGATGGTGAATTGACAAGCACTGCTTCGAGCACGGTGAGTATCTCAAATACTTCCCCGACGGGCAACATCTCGATAGTTGGCCCGGTTATTGAAGGGGGCGCAGTCACTGCAAAATTTGAAAATGTTTTTGATCCGTCTGCTGCTGATACCAATGCAGGGTTGCGATACAGCTTTGCGACCAGCATCAGCGAACTGGCGACGTCTTACGCCGGCGCCAGCATAAGTAATTCGAGCGATTTTTCTTTCCCTGCGTTCGGGACGTATACAATCTGGGGACGCGTGTTCGACAAGAATGGCGGATTCAGTACGTACAGTTCCGTCGTCACACTTGCAGACGATGACCCTGACCCTCCAGCGATTATAATTTCAGGTTCCAATGGTACTGAGCCGGCATCGACTAATCAGCGATTTACGTGGTCTGTGAGCGATGTGTCCGGAAGCACATCAGACGTTGTCATCAGGAAGAATGGTGTCGACATTCTTAGTCGGCATTATGACTCTAACGTCCTGCTCGACTTCTTTGACTTCAATTCTTACGGCGTGGGTACCTATACTATCACGATCAATTCGACTGACCACGACAATGATCGGCCATCGGATCACCTTTCGGCAACTGCCTACCGTCTGGTCAATGTTGTTAATGCACCGCCTGCGGCGAGTCTGAATGTCATCACGTCGGAGAATTTGCGTGCAGAAGGAAAAGCTGTGTCCTTTGATGCTTCGGCGTCTGGTGACCCCGATGGCGACGCTCTGAGCTTTGCCTGGGTATTCGGGGATGGGGAAACGGCTATTGGAGTCACACCTTCACACGTCTACGCCGACAGCGGAAGCTATACCGTCGCCCTGACAGTGTCTGATCAGTACGGCAATTCAACAACAGCCAGTCAGTCGATTGTTATTGCGAACGTTGCTCCCAGTGGGAATTTCAGCAGCACCGCTTCAGCAACGGACGGCACCTCTGGATCCCTGTTCTTTGAACAGCCGGCTGATGCTTCTTCTGCGGATCTAACTGCCGGGTTGCACTACTCGTATGACTTTAATAACGATGGTGTGTGGGATTTTGGCAGTGGAACGTATGCCGGTTCTGTTACTTCGTCTTCAGCAAGTGTGCCTGCTTCGCTTATGCAGATGCTTGGTGCTTCCACCATGCGCGGCCGGATCATCGATAAAGATGGCGGGTATACTGATTACCTCACATCGCTGATCGTCGAGGATGACGATTCCACGGCACCAATGATTTCCCTGACCGGCCGCAGCGGTATGACGGCCGACGTCCCTGATCCGTTTGGCTGGGCTGTGGCGGACGCGTCTGGACTGTCTTCTGTCTCGGTCGCTGTCACGCGAGATCAGGGCGATGGTCCGGAAGTTGTGTTCAGTGCCAGCGGAGCGGAGCATGCATCGGGAAGTTTTGATTTCAGTTCCTTCGGATTGGGTGTCTTCACAATTCAGGTCGTTGCCGCAGATGCTGATAACGACCGCGCCGATGACATGATGACCAGCAGCGCAAGCCGCACGCTGGCGGTCGTGCTGCCGCAACCAAACACTCCGCCAGTTGCCAATTCAACCGACATCACACTGCCGGAGAATGGTCAGGCAATTGTCACGCTGACCGGCATTGACCTGGAATCACCGCTGGACCTGCTGACGTACACAATCGTCTCGGTGCCGACAATGGGAGCGCTGATTGATGCCGAAGGAAATGTTGTTGAAGTGGGAGATCGCTTTACTGCTGATCTGACCAGCCTGAGATATCAGCTTCGATATGCATTTGGGAATGCTGTTGATTCCTTCCGCTTCGCTGTCGCTGACTCGGGAAACCCGTCTGTGACAGTCACGAACACGTTGATCAGTGAACCTGCCACCGTCACTATCAACCTGCCGGCGGATTCCGGTGGAGTCCTGCGAATTGGCGGCACGGACGATGCCGATAATATTTCTGTGGCACCTGGCGGTGACGGACTGAGCTTGGATGTCATCGTGAATGACGTTCAGATGTCTAATACGCCTTCGATTTCAGACATCAGCGTTGTCAGTATTTTCGGCGGAGACGGCGATGACTTCATCGAAATTACCAGCATCTCTCCGCTAATCAATATCGACGGCGGATTCGGGTTCGACACGATCAACCTCTCGAACATTTTCGTGTCCTTCGATCCCTCCGAATTCGGATATAGCGAAATTCACATCCCCGGTCTTGATACATCCCTGTCTTCGATTGATGCATTCACAATTGACTTCGGAGTTGAAGTGACGCAGATCAGCGCCACGAGATCAAATGGTGTGCTCACGGTTCAGGGGAGCGACCTTGCTGATGATATCCGGATTTTCCAGGTGCGGGATGAATACAGCTCAGCGGATTACATCGAAGTTTATGAGCGGGAGACATTTGTTGGCAGCTTCTACGCAGCTGGTCTTGCGCGGATCGATGTACACGCCGCCGGAGGCGATGACGAAGTCAATCTGGCGTGCGACAGCACCGCTGTCGTTACAATTCCGGCAAACATTTATGGCGAAGACGGGAATGACACGCTGACCGGTGGACGTGGAGATGACGTCATCGACGGCGGAACGGGTTTGAACCGTCTGGATGGCGGGGCTGGAAACAATCAGTTGTTCGATCAGGGCAATTTGGTAAGGCGTCCAACTTTGCTGATCGTGATTCCAGGCATACCTGGCGAAGTGCTCACGCCGCTCGTGAATGGGCCCTACGACGAAGCATGGTCGCAGAATTACGCAAAACAGGTCGCAGTTGCTCTGGAGAATGCTGGCACTCCAACAACCACCTGGCTTATCGACTGGAATGCGTACTCCGGAGGAATGGCCGAGGCATCTCAGTCGGTTGCCAGTTCAATCGATGAGTTCCTGAATCAGCAGGCTGAACCCTGGGACCTGTTTTTCTTCTCTCATAGCCGTGGAGCAATCTTCGCCAAAGAGGTTGGGCTGAAGCTGAACGAACAACAGAATCTCGCAAGCGTGCTTCAGATTCTGCTGGACCCAACGGCGGTCAATCTGTTTCGCGATCAGCCGGGAGCGGTTTCTGACCGTGTTGATGCGAGAATCTACGACGACGAGCATGTCCTGTTTGCAAGTGGTGTCACAGACGGAATTAGTGCTACAGGAGGGTTAGCCAGATACCCGGTCTCGAATAATCTGACTGTTGATTATCTGGGTGAGTACCAGCCCATTTACGGAGAAATGAGGGACTATCCGACTGACGGTCTCCGGGATTCCGGATACGGCGGAATCGCGGTTTCGGCAGCCAAGGAGATTGGAAACTGGATATTCAACAGCAGCGACGAATTGGCCGCTGACATGGTCAGTGGCATAGTAGGCGCATCGAAGGCAGCCGGAGAGGCTATTGCGTACCACTTTGAAATGGTTCCGTGGTATCTCGGAACAATGGAACTTACCAATGAAGGTCCGCCTCATGCGTACTTCGGAACGGACTTGGATAACTTTGTTTCCAGGAAGCCATCTGCCAACTCGTATGTTACTCCGTCAACGACTGTGGCCGAATGGTATGAAGGTACGCACTTTCAGGTTATCAGCGCAAACCAATCCGACTTTCATCCGGACTGGCGCGATGTGGTAACGTCAGCAGTCAACATGGTGCGGTTCGCCGGCAGCACCTACTTGTCCTATTATCAGAGCAAACCAGACCTTGTAATCACCATTTGCCGTCTCATCTCCAAGGCCATGTCTGATGAAGATGCGGCAAATGTCAACAGAGAACTGAACAACATCCAAAGGGCGTCAGACACTCTGTTCAGCTGGGCTCGCAACTTTGGCGACCTTGGAACAGAGCTGATCAACAGAGCAACGTTGGCGGCTCTCGATCCTTTGATGGACCAGTTGCTGCTGTCATGTCAGGTGGCACAGGATGCTCCGACTGCGTTTATCCGGGCGTTTCGAAACGGCCTGATGGACATCTTGAACGAAGGAATCAAACCACTGATGTCGGCATTTTCTTCATTGTTCTCGTCGACAATGGAGCTGCGTTTGACTGACGATGGAATTCAGCTGGAAGGGCGTCTAAAGAGTGAGTACCTGCAGGAGAGCATTGCGGTTATCGGCGAATTCAAATCGGACGGCACCATCTGGGTGCATGGAAATGCTCAGATCCCTGCGATCAGTGGCCAGGTGACTCTGGAGGGCCCGTTGTCGCCATTCGGAACCTACTTCCTGTCAGCTTCGCTGTCAGCGAAATCGCTTTCGTTGGCCGCCTTTGTCGATGGAACCGTCAGCATCTCCAACAGTGGCATTGCAGTCCATGGTACAGCCGACTTGCCGGTCATCGGCCGGCTTTCTCTGGACGGCAAAATAACCAATAAAGGTCAGTACAGTCTGACAGCGGCGAACGTTTCGGCAGAAATCAGAGGATTCCAGCTGCCTTCAATTAACGTCACATTGTCAAATTCCGGGATGGCTGTATCTGGAGGCGCAAAGCTTTCGATTCTGGGCACGGTGAACGTCTCCGGCACTATCACCAGTGCAGCGAAGTTCAGCCTGAGTGCCTCGCATCAGTCAGAAACAATTGGAAACTACTCGTTCCCGGACCTGACCGTCACTTTGTCCAATACCGGCCTCTCAGTGGCCGGAAGCAGTTCGCTGCCTTCGATTCTCGGATTCGTGTCATTAAGCGGGACGATTACTCCCACGGGGCAGTATTCCCTGACAGCTACCAGCGTTTCGCGGGCAATCAATGGCTTTTCATTTCCTGAACTCACGGTGACTCTGTCCAACAGTGGCCTTGAGATGAAAGGCGCTACGGCCCTCCCAATCATCGGGACGGCTTCACTGAAGGGATATGTCAGCACAACCGGAAGCTACAGCCTTGAACAAACAATCACGGGACGCAAGATCAGCGGATTCTCTTTCCCGAGCCTCAGCGTCAGACTGACCAATGGGGGTCTGACAGTCTCCGGCAATGCTTCAATTCCTTCCGTTGGCAGTCTGTATCTTTCCGGTTCAATCCAGGCGGCAAACAGCTTCAGCCTCACGGGCCAGTTTACGAACAGGGCGATCGGCAGTTATTCGCTGCCAACTCTCTCCGTGACGCTGAACCAAATCGGATTGTCTGTTTCGGGTGATGCCAACCTGCCGCTTTTCGGACGCATCGCGATTTCAGGCCGCGTCTACACATCGGGAGGGTTTTCCTTAACGGCAGGCAACGTGACCCAAACGTTCAGCGGCTTCCAGTTCCCGGCCCTCAGCGTTGCGGTTTCAAATACCGGTATTCGTGTTTCCGGACAGGCATCGATCTCAGTCATTGGTTCCGTTTCCTTCACCGGAGAAGTCTACTCCAGCGGTACGTTCCGCCTGACATCAACCGTCAACAGCAAGCTGGCAGGCGTTGATCTGGGCAGTGCCACACTGACGAACAGCGGCCTGGCAGTGAGTGCATGGATTCCGCTGGTCGGCAGCGCTTCGATGGAACTCTCGGCAGGTCGACTGAAAGTGTCGCCGAACGTCAACCTGGGTGTGTTCCGCATTAGAGAGATCTACCTGTACGCCAGCGGCCAGTTCAAAGTCGTTGCCGTGAATTCTGTGCTTGGAGATTTCTCAGTGTCCGGGCCGGACATCAGTCAACTGAAGGAGAAGATGGAGAATCTCCTTCCGAAGTTGCAGCTGGATGGACCTCAGGTCGGGGGCGTGGCGGGGCAGGTTGGCAATGCCATCTCAACCGGCTGGAAGAAGGCCACCAAATTCAACGGCACAACCGCGGGAGCGTTCGTCTTCTTCGACGCCAATTTCAATGGCATCTTCGACGATCTCACCGATGATCCGGCTGCAGGCGGCTATTCCGAGCCATGGACGTTCACCAACTATCGCGGCGAGTTCATTCCTGAGGTCCCGGCCGAGTTCGACCGCAATGGCAATGGAGAGCTGGACGACGAGGACGGTCAGTGGGTCGTGCTTGGTGGACAGTTCACCGCTACGGGCCTGGATGTTCAGACAGTGACCATGTCGCCGGCGAGCTGGGCGATGATCACGCCGCTCACCACACTTGTCGCCGATCTGTCCAGCGCACATCAGGTCTCCACAGCCGCTGCATCGACACGTATTCTCGAGGCCTTCGGCCTACCTCAACTTGATCTGTCCGTACTTGAACCGGTGAGCGAAATGCTCGAAGGCAATCCGGTCGGCGGTGCTGTGTTCCTGTCGCATGCGATGCTCACGAACAGCACCTCGCAGATCATGGCATTGTTCCCAACCTCGGATTCGTTCACGGGGCAGGATCTGGCCCGAATTCTGAACCGAGTGATTGTGGACAGGATAGCTGCCGGGATCGGTCTTTTTGATCTGCGGCTTCAGCCGACAGTCGCTTCGCTGGTCACGGACGTTGCCGACCGGATTGGAGTCACACTTTCAGCAGAACTGGTTCAGGGAGCCGCCACAGTCATCGCTGCATTTAACGAACGGCTGGGCGCGATTGAGCCGCAGTCCGGTATCGGCGTTATGCAAATGGCCGAGCCAGTCAAGCTCGTCGCTCAGGGCGCCGCTGTGACTGCACTCAAAGAGGCAGCGGCGGGGATTCGATTGATTTCCGAAGTCGAGTCCGAATTCACCGGAGAGGCTCTCACCGCTGCGATCACGGCAGCGGTGATTCCTCCAACGCTGCTGGTGCCCGAGTCCATCACCGTCGAAGCCGGCAGTTCCGCCGGTGCGATTGCAGAGTTTCTGGTTGTCGCCACCACGATCAGCGGGCAGTCACTGCCGATTACGCTGAGTCATGAGTCAGGAACTCTGTTCCCATTGGGCGTGACGACAGTCACTGCCAGCACGACTGATGAGTTCGGGATTGTCGTCTCGAAGACCTTTACTGTGACCGTGGCCGATACAGTTGCGCCGCAATTAACGGTCACCGGTGCCCTGTTGTTTGAGGCAACGGGGCCGGACGGCATTGACGTGTCTGCTCTGAACGCTGTTGTGACTGATGCGGTCGATGGCACTCCGGTAGTTGAATTCCACCTGGTTGACGGAATGCTGCCGATCGGAGTCAGCGTGGTGACAGTCACCACCCGCGACCGATTTGGGAATGCGGGCACGTTCGAATTCGAGGTAACAGTTGTTGACACGACTGCCCCGATTCTGAGTGTTCCGAAAAACATTATTGTTGAGGCCACCGGCCCGGATGGTGCCGTCGTGACATTGCCGGACAGCTCGGCTACTGACCTCGTCGATCTCAGCCCGATTGTGTTTGCTGATCAGGATTCAGGACTGTTTGCTGTCGGCACTACTGTGGTCACTGTTTCGGCCATCGACGCATCCGGTAACGTTACGGAGATGACATTTAACGTCACTGTTCAGGACACGACAGCTCCGGTGATTGCAGTTCCCCAGGAATTGGTTCTGGAAGCGACGACGACAGGGGGTGCACCCTCGTCCAGTCTGAACGTCACAACGGCCGATCTGGTGGATGATTCACCGACGATCGTGCTGGACACAGCGTTTCTGCAACTGGGCGAGACGCTGGTTACAGCCACCGCCACGGATGCCTCCGGCAATCAGTCGATAGTTCAATTCACTGTGACTGTGCTGGATCGCACCGCACCAGAACTGTTTATTGAACAGGATGTGGTGGTCGACGCAAATCAGACGGGAGGAGCACAAATCAGCCTCGATGGCGAGACTGTCGATATTGCTGATGAATCTCCCACACTTCAATTTGACAGGATTCCCGGATTTCTGCCGCTGGGTGAATCCACAGTCACCGCTACAGCCCGCGATGCATCTGGTAACCAGGTCTCAAAAGCAATTCGAGTACTGGTTCGTGATACCACCGCGCCGGACTTTGTTTCATTACCCAATATTGTTGCGTTTCGAAATGTTCCAACGGGTGCGCTGATCGACTTTCCGCAGGCATTGGTTTCCGATCTGGCAGATGATCAGCCAGTCGTCACCTATGACCGGGCTGAAGGCTTCTTCCCTGTTGGTACAACCTCTGTGACTGCGACTGTGACAGATGCTTCCGGAAACGCTCGCACTGCCTCGTTCACTGTGACAATCCTTGAACCGAATACAGGGTTCAATGCCGTACCGGTGTTCACGGGCATCAGCAACGTTCGGGAGGAAGGTGAGCTGCTGACGGTCAACGCAGATGCCGTTGATGCGTTCAGTCAGCTTTCCTATTCCGACGAGCCCCTTACGTTTACATATCAGGCGTACAGGAATGAAACGCTGTTTGCCGGTCAAACGGGAACAGACCTCAAGGTCTTCAGCTTCGTTCCGGATGATAACGGCGCATATGAAATACGACTGTCAATCCGCAATGCTGAAGGGGCCACACGAACCGTCACGCAGTCTGTCGAAGTCCTGAACGTCGCACCTGAGCCATACATTGTCGATATTTCGACAATCCGCCGCGAAGCGACAGAACTGATTGTCACCGCAATTGCCACAGATCCGGCAGGCAGCAACGATCAGTTGACCTATTCGTATCAGGTCTTCAAGGCAGGGCAGACGACACTGTTTGCGGAAGCCAGCGGAGTTGACTTGACGACTTTCTCCTTTACTCCGAATGACAATGGCACATACGAAATCGTGCTGGTCGTCAGTGACGACGACGATGCGAGCGTTTCCAGATCGCAGACGATTGAAGTCGATAACGCTGAACCGGATCCTGTGATCGATTCGATTTCAGAAGTTCGTCTGGAAGGGACTCCAGTCACTGTCGTTGGCTCTGCAAGTGATCCCGCGGGCAGCAACGATACGCTCACCTTCAGTTATTATGTCTTCCGAAACGGCGACGATACTCCGTATGCGACAGCGACTGGCGTGAATCTCCTGAGTTTCGAATTCACGCCTTTAGACAACGGCTCGTATGAAGTTGTATTGATTGTGAGCGACGAAGACGGCGGGTCCGTACAGGTGTCGCAGTTGATTGTCGTCGAAAATGCTGCCCCGACTGCGGTTTTGAGTAACAGCGGAGCCATCGATTATGGTGAGACAGCAGTTGTATCGTTTAGCGATCATGCAGATGTCTCGCCGGACGATACTGACGCTGATTTCCACTATGTCTATTCGTTGACGGGAGATTTTACCGGGGTTAGCTACACGTCGGGAAGTTCAGTGAGCGACTGGTTCGACCTGCCGCTGCTCGATGCGGGGACTTACACGGTTTACGCCAGAATCATCGACAAAGACGACGGCTACAGCGAGTACTCTACTTCGTTTGTGGTACAGAAGGCGACAGCCGCGATTGTAGTAACTGCTTATGACGTGACCTTCGACGCCGGCTCACATAGTTCGGCCGGGAATGCAACGGGTGTCGGTGGAGTGGATCTGAGTGCCGGGCTGACTCTCAGCAGTACGGTGCATACGAATGCGGGCATTTACAACGGCGATGTCTGGAGCTTTGACGGTGGAAATAACTACCATGATGCATCCGGAACTGTTGAGAACAGGATTCGCAAGGCCGATGCAGTTGTGACGGTGAGCGGTTACACCGGTACCTACGACGCGGCAGCTCATGGAGCGACCGGCACTGTTGAAGGTGTGACGGGTGATGCTTCCGCGGCAGGCAGTTCTCTTGATCTGGGTGCTTCGTTCACGAATGCCCCCGGCGGAACAGCGACGTGGGTGTTCTCTGGCGGCACCAACTACAACGACCAAACCGGCACCGTTGATATCGTCATCAACAAGGCCAATGCGGTCGTCACGGTCAACGGTTACACGGGGACCTACGACGCAGCGGCACACGGTGCGACCGGTTCATTTGAAGGCGTCGCAGGTGACCTGGCAGCGGCAGGAGCTTCACTGGATCTGGGTGCGAGCTTCACAAACGCACCGGGCGGCACGGCGACATGGACGTTCTCGGGAGGTCAGAACTACAACGACCAGACTGGCACAGTTGACATTGTGATCAACAAAGCCGTTCAAACCATTACATGGTCGACTCCTGATGCCATCGGCTACGGGACTCCGTTGTCCGACACGCAGCTCAATGCAACGGTGGCCGGGGTGTCTGGTGGGACGGCTCCGGGAACGTTAACGTATTCGCCAGCGGCGGGAACGATCCTGCTGTCGGGCAGTCAGACGTTGTCGGTAACGGCTGCCGAGACCATGAACTATCGGGAAGCCACCTCTTCGGTTACGCTCGTCGTGAACCCATACACGTCGAACAGCTACCTCTCGCCAATCAAGCCGAACCGAGCGTTCAAGCAGGGCAGCACGGTGGTAATCAAGTGGCAGGTCTGGGACGCCAGCGGCAACGTTTTGACGAGTCTTGCCGCGATCACAGGTCTCACCGTCACCGGCCCTGGCGGCACAACAACGCTCTGGCCTGGCAACAACAATTCCAGTGGCTCAACCACATTGAGGAACGACGACGGACAGTACATTTACAACTGGCAGACAAAAGGATTCGAACTCGGCAGCTACGTGATCACTGCGGCATTTGCCGACGGAACCAGCATCAGTGAAACGATCCTGCTGAGCAAGACCGGGAATGCCGCCGGACTGATCATCGACGGCGGCCACGGCGTCACTTCCATCGGGGCATTGCTGGCCGGGGACCTGACATTGTATATCGACAACCGCAACAGCGGGTTCTTGTCGGATGAGCTGGCTCGCATCGAACAGGCTGTCGCCGGGATTGAATTACTGATCGCGCCGTACGGAACGAACATCTTCATTGTCGACAGTTCCGCTGGACTGGACGCTAACATCATCATCTCGACCAGTACGACCAGTGTACTGGGAGGCATGGAGGATGGCGTGCTGGGAGTCACGACGAGCGACGGCGGCATCACGATTATTGACGGATGGAATTGGTATGCCGGTGCCGATTTCACCGCTATCGGGGCCGGGCAGTACGACTTCCAGACCGTGATCACTCACGAAATCGCACACAGCATTGGTCTCGGACACAGTGACTTGCTGGACTCCGTCATGTTCCCGGAACTCGCAACCGGTGATCTCCGGCGATCACTGATCCTGACTGACCTGAACATCGCCGCTGAAGAAGACGATGGAGATTTTGACGCCGAGGGATTGTTTGCCTTCGCCAACACCGTTCCAGCATCCGGACCCGGCGTTTCAGGAAGGTCTGTTCCTTCGGCATTCGTCGAGGGACCTCACCTGCGAAACTCAGCAGTGCGTGACAATTCGCTCTGGCGGAACAGCAGCAAGCATGGTGACTCTTGTCTTCATCTCACTAACGATTCGCTCGTGATCCCAATCGATGATGGCGACAACAAGACATCATCGCCGACCAGAAAAGTGGCTGGTGTCTTGCGCGAAGCAATTTCCCAAGGCATGGACTCCTGGACTGACGATCAAAACATCGACCAACTCTTTGGCGAACTATCGACTGATCCATATACCCTGAATCTGCTGGATGATCTGTTGGCGCTGGGAGCTTCATAGCCGTGAAGACTTCGGGGGACTCATGGGCGGCCCGACTTTTCTGAGCAATGCAGGTTGACGAGCTGTCAGTGCCAACCTCCGGTCTTGATCGGATCGGAGCACGGACTCTTTCCTCTCGCAAAATTTCGTTCAAATGGTTTTCTGATCGTCAGTGGTTCTGTCATACTCCCGGTGTAGTTTTCTCTCAAGGAACCGCCCGAATCCTGCAAACTAACTGGTGCCGTGAATGTCAGATGTCACACTGATCCTGCAGCAGATTGCATCGGGTGAAGCGGATGCGGCGGAGCGGTTGATGCCGCTGGTATACGATGAACTGCGTAAGCTCGCGGCCGCGAAACTCGCGGCGGAAAGACCGGATCACACGCTGCAGGCGACGGCTCTGGTCCATGAAGCGTACTTGAGACTGGTGGGATCGGATCAGCCATGGCAGGGCAAGGCACATTTCTTTGCGGCTGCCGCCAATTCGATGCGGCAGATTCTGATCAACTGGGCTTTGGCAAAGAAAGCCGATAAGCGAGGCGGCGGGGCTCATCGGATTGACATGAACAAACTGGTACCGCCATCTGTAGCGGATCCCGACATGCTGCTGGATCTTGATGCGGGGCTTACGGAGCTGGCTGCGGAAGATCCGGATTCTGCAGAACTCGTCAAGCTGCGATTGTTCGCAGGGCTCTCCGTCACGGAAGCCGGTGAAGCTCTGAAGCAGTCTCGCACGGAAGCCTATGAGAACTGGAAGTTCGCCCGCGCTTGGTTCGCAGCTCGCGAGGCAGCCGCAAGGCCAGAATAGTTCGCAAGACTCAAGGCGCAGGTTCCCGGCGCGCGGCCTCTGTCAACAGGCCGGTATGTGCCTTGCCCATGGAGCAATACCGGCGAGTTGCCAGGCACCGCGGCGATGTGGATTGGAGGTTCGTGCCATGGAGGTTCGAGCTGTGCTCGAAAGTCCCGCCCGGCAGGCTCATCTTTACCCACATTTCTTG
>JAGQQS010000715.1 GCA_020426105.1 Planctomycetaceae bacterium | reverse complement strand
TCGTTTGAAAGCAACGGCCACAGTTCCAGCAACGGCTCTTCCATCCGAACACGACGATAGCACAGATCCCAGTCTGCATCACTGAGCGGCGTGCCAGGCTGATTGCCTGGAATCAGTTCCACATCGACTCCGACTTTTTTCCAATACACAGCGATGCGTTCTGCGGCTTCCGCGGATGTGGGATCCGGATCAACTACCATTCGCAGACCGGGCAGCCTGACATAGTCCACATTGGTGACTCTGCGGAATTCAGCGCTTTCAAATTCTGAACCTGCTTCCCTGGCTTTGGCCTTTGCTTCAGTCTCCAGCTTAGTAAGTTCTACCAGCTGCAACTGCCGCTCCGCAGCATAACGCAGCGCGTAGGCCAGACGAAGATTGAATTCAGGAGGCTGTTCGAGGGGGTTCGTCGCATAACTCCCCAGATGCCATGGTGCGCTGGAAAGTCTGCCATAACGCATGGCCTGATCACGCAATACCAGCGATTTCAGAATTGTTTCCCGGTCAATCGCAAATGACAGAGCGCGCCGCAACTGCGCGCTAACAATTCGTTCAGACAGCGGATTGAAGGTGATCACATGGGTGATCGGTAAAGCATACTGCCGCACATCAAACGCCGGTGCGGCCCGGAACGCATCCACTTCCCACGGCAACAGATGTGACAAATAATCGATTTCGCCGCGGACCACGGCTTTCAGCATTTCGTCACGATCTTCGAAACGCACTTCCCTGATTTCAGCAATGTGATACTTGCCTGGATCCAGGCCATCCGGCTCCGGCCGTTGCCGCTGAAAGACTTTATTTCGCTCGTCGGAGTCTGCAAGCACGAAACGTGTGGAAAGCAGAATTTCCGGGTCTGACACCGCATCAGCAACCATGGCCTCGGCCTTCACCGGACCAGCTGAAACATTTTCTGCTTTCTCCGCAGATATTACGGGCTCGGTGGGCGCATTCGCCGCTACAACGATTGGAAATCGCAGCAATGATTCAATACTCAGCGGGACCCGCGAAAAACCGATTCTCATTTCACTCGGAGATCGAACAGAAACTTCCCGCACGAAAGACGCAAGGCGGGAATTGAACAAGGGGCTGTCGGGGGACATGCGTTGTCCAAGAGCGTCGGCAATCTGATTGGCTGTAAGAATGGGCTGAGACTGCCAGGTGGGGCGAGTCGAGCGCAGTGTAAACACCACTTCCCGACCCAGGTCGGTCGGATCCCACACCTCGAAAAAGCTGGAACGGAAATAGGTAAGTTCATCTGCACTCGTCGGCTCGAACAATGGCACTTCGACTAGTTCACGGTCGCGTTCATCCGATTCACGAGGTGCAGGAAAAACAATCTGCGTCGATTCCGGCTCAATCGTTGCCACGCGCAGGATCTGATACCGCGCGACCGCCCGGGTAAAGAATGCTCGTGCGTTACCGGAGGATGGCCAGATTAATTCCGCCCTTCGCGCCAACTCGGCAGCGGCAGCGAATGCTTTCTCACTGGTTTTCTGCTGCGCATCCGCCAGAAGTGCCCCGGCAATTTTCTGCATGCGCGTCTGCCACAGGACCCCCGTTTCATGGCCCGGGTAAACTCTTTCGATACGTGAAATCAGGTAACGGGCTTTACTGAAATCTTCCTCGGCCACTGCCGCTTCAATCATAGGCGACACAAGTTCGCCAAAACGAGGTCGCAGATCCGGATTGTTAATATTGCGGTTCGCAAGTTCGTCCAGCAGCGCGAGAGCCGCATACATATCGCCTTCGCGGGCACGAATCCCGGATTCGACAAGCAACAGGTTTTCGAGGCGTGGCTTCGAAAGTTCCCATCCCGGAATCTCCTGCTCAACCCGCAGCAGCAATTCATACGCCGTACGAATATCGCCTTCTTTCAGCAATTCATCCACACGCCGCAACATTAATTCTTCAAACAAAATGATGTGATCAATCTGAGCAACAGGCAATGCGTACTCGGCAACAGCGTTTCCCGGCAATTTCACAATCAACTGTTTGAGACTTTCAAGACGGCCCGTGCGTTCCGTGCGTTCTTCCTGTGTCTTCGGCTTCGACGCTTCGACCTGGGCATATGTCTCCGCCATTTTTTTCAGCGTATCGGGACGAATCTCCAAGGGACTGACGACCAGCACCGTCCGGTCTGCATCGGCTGGAGCCGTTAAAACAATCCAGTCAAACGCCTGCCCGTTGCGGTCGTCCGCTTTCAGCAGTTCGGCTGCTGACGGCAACTTCATGTCCGTGAGTTTCGGCAGCTCAGACTTTTCAACCTTTTCATCGGCAAGGCCGAGATTCCCGCGACACAGCAGGACAGCGGCCAACGTGAGTAATGCGGCGCGCACAACGAAGATTGCCACTCGGGCGAACTCCTGCGTGCCGCGGATGAACCATCGTGCCGCGCAAGGCCAGGGAACAGCACCGGGCCGCTGATCATACAGTGCACTTTCGGCCTGTTGAGCTGACGCGGTTAGCGTGCCACAGACGGAGACAACCGATGGAATATTAGAGCTCATTGGAAAACCAAAAATCGTATCGATTAGCTGTTTGTGCATGGGAAGGAGTTTGCCACTTGACCAACAGGCCGCATTTGCGGGCAGAACTCCGCGTCATGTCCACGCAGTGAAGCGCGTTGATGCCAATGAAATTCTGCCGCGGCGTCTGGCGGACTATTTGCCGGTATTTTCGTTCAGTTGATACAAGCTCCCATCCAGCCCGATCACGATAATCCGGCCATTCAGCATCAGAGGTCCCTGCTGGATCGCCTGACCAAGCTGGGTCACTGTTTCGGAAACCGTGCCATCGGGATTTATGCGAATCACTGATCCATCAGTGCGAGCAACAAGGCAACTCATATCGGGCAACAGGACCGGATCGTCCGCCAAAGCGTAGCCGTCAAGTGGAAACGTCCCCGCGACCTGCAGGCCGTTGTCAGTCCTGAAAACTCGTACTTCCTTGTTGGCCAGTTCCACCAGAACAAAATTACCCACTGCTTTTGGTGTGGCACCGGGAATCAGGCCAAGATCCGTGTCGGCGAGGACCTGGAGGGTCGAAGTCTGCAGCATCACGAGTTTGCCGTCCGTTGTGGCGAGAAACAGATGTTCGCCGGAAACGGCGGGAGGCAGTTCAATGAGATACGGAACGTTCGTCACGCTCAGTTCAGCGAGTTGGGGACGCGGAGTTGTTCTAAATTCCACGCGCACAAACTGGTTCTCCGCATTAACGGCCAAAACCTGGTTCGGTGAAATGGCTGTCAGAGATTTCCAGGGCTGTTGCTGATTCTGCGTCTGCGTCGCACGATAATCTTCAGCCGCACGCCCGCCTGCTGTCCCCGCCAGATGCAGCCGACCCGGCATGGCGAATACGACTCCGGCGTCCAGTGAGACGGGGGGTAACTCAGGACTGTCCGGCAGAGTCCATTTGCGTTCGAGCTGACCGGTTGGTGTAAATGTCCACATCGAAGGCTCCGGAGCCCCGCACCAGGCAGCAACCCGACCGTCTTTGAACGTGGCGCCGCCCACGGGAGTCATCAGCTTTTCAGGCAGTCGAAACCGGCTGACCGACTCCAGCTGAAATCCTCCCTTCGCAATGTCGGACATCGGAATACGAAACGCTTCACCGTAATCCGCAACAACCAGCACAGAGTCTCCGCCAGCAGCCGGACCAATGGCGACAATTCGGGAACCCAGAACGGTGCGCCAGATGCCTTTCATCTCCTCACGATTTGCGCGCGTGAAAAACACGGACGTCGATTGAGGATTACGTGTGGTCAGAAAAACGGCCTCGTCCACAAACTGAATCGGCTGCAGATGGATCCCTTCGGCGGTGACGCCGGAATCGAGCAGAACAGTATTCGTACGAATCTGAAATTTTCTCAGGTCACGACCACCCAGCCACAATTGAGCACTGGGACCGGCCAGCAGGAACATACGTGTCTGCAGACCATCCTCCAGCTGATTCGTGCCCACGCGGGACAATGGGGGCTGGCCTGCTTCTTCCGTCACACGAAAGACTGTCACGCGCTGCGGTGATGATGGGACGAACAGGTCGTACCCACGTAAGAGGCAGGGATCGAAGATATTTCCATCCACCGGGTCGGTTGCTTCCACATGCAGCCCACCGTCGTTGTCGATGTTCAGCGTCTGAATGCGCGCCTTGTCGGCAGTGACATTGTCGCACAGCAGAAAATATTTTCCTGCGGCCAGCATCGGTGCCTTGACACTCCCGGCTTTATGCGGAATCTGTGATGCCGCGACGCAACTCAGCGGATTCAGGCTCAGCGTGTAGACCAGCGCTTCATCACCCGGAACGACCAATTTCAGTCCGTCACTTGATATGGCCGGAGGACCAATGATCGGCTGTGAAAATTTCAGGCGTGCCAGCGTGCGACCATTCGCGACCGCCAACTGCCAGACTTCACTGTGATCTGTTGTAATCAGAATATTGTTCGCCACAACCAGCGGTGTCGCATTGGGACGACCTTCAAGCGGTTGTCGCCACAAAAGGCGGCCGGCTTTCTGCGACAGCAGTTGCAGTTCACCCGTCAGCGAGCTGTATATGAGGATTCCGGGCTCTGTCCCCGTCAGAGGAACCGGAGCGAACGGCGAATCCACTCCAATCGTTTTACGCCAGAGCGGCTCCCCCGTATCGGAATCAAGTGCATACACGCTGTCCATTCCGCAGGCAAAAACAGAGCGGCCCTGCGATGAAAGATCGGTAGCGGCCTGAGTCCGGAGAGTCAGCGCCAGCGAATGTACATCCGCAGGACTCGCATCCTGAGTCAGCGCATCTGCACCTTCACTGCGAATGACGGACGCCTTTTCCTGATTCAGAATCTCCGCCAGAATTGCATTCAAATCCTTATCGTCACTTAATCCGGGGTAGGCATCGATAAGTCGGCTGCGCACTTCGAGGGCTTCAATCGTTTGCTTTGATTCCAGCAGGCCGCGAATCTCCGTGACGCGCGATTGAAACTCTGTTTTTTTTGCCACGGAGGCTGATGCCAGGCGTTGCATACGCACGAGTTCCTGTTCGCGGGCCGCTGGAATTCCATTCTCCCCGGCATAGCGCTTCATAATCTCCATGGCAGCAATGCTCGCATCCAGCGCCTGCTTTTCCTGTGTCACTTCAGCCACCCGTGCCCCGGCAAACGTAAGTCGGTCTGCATAGCGGGGAAGGTATTCTTTGAGATCGTCAAAGCCCGGCAGGTCCCGACAGACTCGGATGAGTTCGTTGAGTTCATCCAGGCCCCGCGCAACATCCGGAAACTCCGTCATGATGTGCTTTTCGACGCGGGTGCGATGCAGACCGATTCTTGCAGGGGCTGCGGAAGCGGACTGCGAATAATTTGCGAGGAACGTGACAAACTGTCCCTCGGCATCCAGATAACGCTGCTGCTCCAGGGAAGTTAACGCTTCCTTCAGCTGCCGTTCTTCGCGCGTGTTGGCATTCATGAACCAGAAGATTCCGGCCAGCAGCAGAGCCCCGATCGTGGTGCCGATCAGCCCCAGCACAACCGGCGAACGCCCGATCCGCTGTTCACCGGGTCGTTCCGGCCCCCCGGTCAGTTTCTCCGTGATTTGGGCGAACCGTCCACGCGATAATTGCCGCCTGGCACGAGCTGTCTGCTGTCCGATCTCTGTGTCTTCCACACCGTTCTCGTCAAATTCTTCCTGAGCCACGTTGGTATCCGATCAAAACTCGTTGAAACAGTTGCTGTCCGATTGTGCGAGTTGGACCACCATGGATGGTCCGCCTCCCGTAAGACAGCCTTTCATAGTTCCTGTATTTTGTTCTTAACTCTCAGGAAACCCGCCTGAGTGGCAGCGTCGATTACTGTCACCCGCATTTCGTGCGTGGAATCCGGGTCCAGGATCAAATCCAGATCGTTCACACTGCTGTTCGCGGATTTTTCAGCTGTCAACAGGTCAAGGATCTCCTTGAATGTCTGGGCCTTTCGGTCACCCACGTACACCACATTGTCACGATCGACTTCCACACGGACGCCGGCATCCGGCATTTCGACCTGAACATTCATCGAAATCCCCTCAGCAGTCTTTGCGGGCGGAACATCAAACGCCTTTTGCAAACTGAAGGAGGCGGTAATCATGAAGAAAATGAGCAGCTGAAAAGTAACATCGACGGCCGGCGTGAGATCGATATCCGCTCCCTGACTGGCACGTTTCTTTTTGGGCACAGGTGGCAGACTGTCCAGCAGGTCCCAGGCGCGCATGCGGGAAGCATGAAGTACCTGCGGCTTTGCTCCAGGCAACTCTTCAGACTCCTCCTGATCGATTGCAATCTCAGGTGCGGATTCTACCGTTTCCAGCACTACGTCCGGTCCCAGCAGCATTTCTGCCTTGTCCACAGCAGCATCGGCTCCCTGGCCGGGACTGCTCTGGGCCAGTCTGGCAAGTCGATCCAGTTGCTCGAGTCGCGGCAGCCGCACCAGATCCAGGGAACGCCCCTGCTTAAAGGCTGTGATCAGTAACTTGACGTCTTCCAGGACTTCTCCCGCGGACTGATATCTGAGGGTCCGCCGCTTCGCCATCATGCGATGCACCAGACGACACAAGACGTCCGGCAGATCCGGATTCTTTGTCTTCAGGGGTGGCGGAGGATTTTTCAAATGCTGCATCACGATATCAACGGCAGTATTGCCCTTGAATGCAGTCTCACCGCACAATAACTGATAGGCCGTAATCCCGAAAGAATACACATCCGATCGCGGATCCAGTTCACGCCCGCTGATCTGTTCAGGGCTCATGTAGAGCGGTGTCCCCATCGTGACACCTTTCCGCTCTGTACCGGACTGGCCAAGCTGAGCCAGTCCGAAGTCCGCAACTTTTACTTCGCCCTTCTTCGTGACCATGATATTTTCGGGCTTGATGTCACGATGCACGATGCCCGCCTGACCGGATGCTTTCAGTGCCATCGCGACCTGACGAATGACGTGCAGCGCAGAACCAACGTCCGGCTTGCCGCGTCCTTTTAACAACGTCGCCAGATTCTTGCCTTCCACAAATTCCTGGGCGATATAGTGCAGCCCCTGGTCCTCGCCGATCGTATAAACCTGCACAATGTTAGGATGGTTCAGTCCGGCAGCCATCATCGCTTCCTGTTTGAAGCGCGCCACCATATCCAGCCCCGAATGTGCCATCAACGAAGGCTTCATCACCTTGACAGCCACATATCGCTGTAATGTCGTCTGCTCGGCCAGGTAAACGTCGGCCATGCCACCACTGCCAAGCGGTCGCAGCAGCTTGAACTCACCCAGCTGTTTTCCAGTCAGATCACTGTTGGCCATAAATCACCTGTGGGACCGACATCGCTAGTTGCGGCGATCCTGTACTCCAAAATGGTATGTCACACCCGGAATCTCAGACATCAGCATTTCGACTTCATTCAGATCGCCGTTTGTCATCGTGCGATCGGCCAGAATCATCACATCGATTCCATTGGCACGCGCCCCCGCCTGCTCTTCCAGCAGCAGCTTCAGTTCTTCCAGGTTCACAGGTTCTTTATCCACTTCAATCTGCGGCGCTTCGCCTGACACTGCGGCAGGTCTGACCACAACATTAATCACTTTGGCAACTTCGATGGATCCGCCGGACAGCGACGGCGGCAGATCTGCAGGCGGATTGCCCTGCATCGTCGAGGTCACCATAAAGAAAATCAACAATTGAAACGTCATGTCAATCATTGGCGTAATATCGACGGCCGTATCAGGCGGAGTTCGCTTCCTGCGGATGAAGGTCTCGTCCACGGCTTCCGTTTCAAATGTCATACGATAGTCCACATAAAAAATGCCGCCCGGTAAATTTATTCCCGAAGGTTGCCCATCCCTGCACGCTGTCGAGACCGCTTCTGTGGCAGAATAAATTACGTTGATGCCCCGTCACGCTGTCGTGCGGCGGCAAGGTCCTCCAACAGCGGGCCCAGCCCCTCATCCACGGATTCCTGCAGGCTGTTGATTTTATTCTGAGCCGCAGAGTTAATCACGATGAGAGGAATCGAAATTGCCATGCCAGCCGCCGTCGTCCACAACGCAAAGCTGATATCCGCCGCCAGTTCTTTTGGCTCAACACCCGAATTAGATGCACCTGCAATCTTGGCAAACGCATTAATCATTCCAAGCACCGTCCCCAGCAGCCCCAGCTGCGGCGCCGTCTTAATTGCCGTCGCGACCCAGCTGTTGAGTCGATCCAGGCCCGTCATGATGTCGCGTTCGAATCGCTCCATCAGCAACTGGCGAATTTTTACGATGGAACGATCCCGCTGCTGAACCGCAAGTGTTGCCAATTGCGGCAGGGCGCGATTCCATAGCTCCGGAGTATCGCACAACGCCAGCGCTCCGTCGAAATCATTGCGATCAAGGCATTCGCCGACATCATTGAGAAACGCCTGTTCAGCTTCGGTCCCGGGAAACGATTTCTGTTTAATTCTGCGAAACAGCAGGTACCCGCAAAACAGACCCAATAATGCACAGGCACCAATCCCGATCCAGATGGATTGCTCCACCAATTTCATAAAGAATGAGGCTTCAACTTTTTTTTCCTGAGCCAGCGTAACTACAAACCCCGCACCGTTCTGCAGCCAATTCATGGGACGTTCCGTCAAAACATTGAAAGAAGCGGGGCAGCATAAACGACCCGCGATATCACAGCGTCGCACTACTTTAGCAACTGTTTCTGGACATAAAACTCATAGGTACTTCCCGTGCGACGCACTCGGAAATACGTTTTCCGGATTTCCGCCGCCGTTCGCCCGCCAAATTCCTGCTCAATCGTTGCCATCAGATTCTCAGTTTCAGCGGGATAGAAATGCAGAATCGCCGCAGATGCGGCATCCACGCCGGCTTTCTGAAACAGTTCGACATCCGCCTGCCGACGCTCCTCACTGCCATCAGCCCAGTTTGTGAAGAGCCGCTGCTCGTTGCCGGCAGCACCTTCTTCAATCACGCGGGTCACAGGCTTGTCGGCACTCATATTGCTCATGTAGATCAGTCGGCCTTCTGACTGAAACAAAGCCGCAAGTTCGATGCCGAAGAAATCCAACTGGGCAGCGTAACTTTTCAGATCCTCCTTGTCAGCGAATTCGACAATCCAGCGCTGCTCACGCTTGGTACCACCGCGTCCGCCGCCGCCGGTCCCCAGTGGACGCCCCCCGGTTCCGTCCGCAACCTCCGGGCCCGTGTTTCGGGAACTTGCCGACTCATTCGGAGCCGTAATCGCCGCGGCGTCGTCAACAACATCACTGATCTGTTCGATGACCTCTTCCAGTTCCGTCACATCTGTCTCTTCATTCGCCACCGACGGATCTTCAGCAGCATCTTCAGGTGATTCGACATTCGGTGTGGCGTTAGGATCGCCGTCTTCGTAGCCGCCATCACCAGGTGGCAGCATGATCACCTGCTTCTTCTGCGGCGACGGCAGCATATTGGCCAGCCAGATAAAAACCATGACGATCAGCGTCAATACGGCAAACAGCGCGGATGTGGAAAGCGCTGAGACAGCCACATCGTACTTTGTGACTTTAATATGAGGTGTACGAATCGCACGTGCCTGGCGGGATCTGGATTTTTCTGCAACTGACACGGCAAACCTTTCAGATCACAAAATTACAGGGCACGCTGGTCGAACTAACGCACGAACGATGATTTGACACGTTTTACCGAATCGCAGCGACAATGACAAAGAACACTTCGTCATACGCAGGAAAAACAGGAATGAACGGGCCTGCCTGTCCGGATAATCATCCGGCAAACCTGCCCCCATCCAGCGCCCTTCTGTCCAGCAGTGACTACAATCTCAGATCCGACGAGTCCCGGATCGAGGCTGTATTCAACAGGACTCGACCCGGTCTCACAACGCACATCGCTTCCCGCTTTGTTAAAGTCCTTCCGTGTCCGTGCATATTTCGCGTCTCGATCCTGCCCTCGACGTTATACGCGCCGTCGCTATGCTTGATGATGCACCTTACGTGCTGCTGCTTGATAGTGCTGCCCGCCATCGGGAACGCGATGCTCGTTACACATTCCTCACCGCCGACCCTGTCGCATTAGCCCGGCTGGATTCCCCCATACCATCACGCGCTGGCGATCCCAGCGGCTCCCTTTCGGCAGCGTCTGATATCGCCGCTAAGTCGTATCCGTTTGCGATCTTTCGCCGCTGGCAAAAATCGCTCCCGCAATTCTCCGATGAAGAATCCCGCGATTTGCCACCTTTCATTGGAGGGATCGCAGGCCTCATGTCCTACGAACTGGGGCAGGCTTTCGAGCAAATTCCGCATCCTGCACTTGACGACTTCAAGACACCCGCGCTGCTGGCCGGTCTTTTTGACTGGGCCATCGTCTGGGATCACATTGCAGGCACAGTAACACAGTACGTGCTGCCTCTTCAGGGTGAATCGACATCCCAGGAGAATCGTGCGGCATGGATTGCCAAAAGGCTGCAGCGATGCAGAGATCGCGAATCTCCGCATGTCCCCACACCGCCTTCCGGCTCACACCCCGTCACTTGTGATTCCCGATATCATTGTCTGGACCCCGCGTCCGGAATCTATTCGGATTTCACGCGTGACAGGTACACTGAGGCTGTCAGTCGCGTCATCGAATATATCAGGGCCGGCGATATCTTTCAGGCGAACCTGTCACAACGACTCATGTCCCCCTGGCCTGGCACGGCCGCGCAGCTCTACGCCAGCATCCGAAGCAATAACGCCGCACCCTTCTGTGGTCTGCTCAAAACCGACGATTTCTCCATCGTCAGCGCTTCGCCAGAGCGTTTTCTTAAAGTCAATCGCGCGGGCCAGGTCGAGACTCGCCCCATCAAAGGCACTCGCCGCCGCCCCCGATCTCCCATTGCCGATCTCTACGCGGGGGATGAACTGTCGGCGAGTGAAAAGGACCGGGCCGAGAACGTGATGATTGTGGACCTGCTGAGAAATGATATCTCGAGGTCGTGCAAACCCGGATCAGTTCGTGTCACCGGTCTCTGCGAGATTGAGCGTTTTGAAACCGTGCTGCATCTTGTTTCAACCGTCGTCGGGATCCTTCGTGATGACTGCGATGTGTGGGATCTGCTGGCGGGCTGCTTTCCCGGCGGCTCAATTACGGGGGCTCCTAAAATCCGGGCCATGGAGATCATCGCGGAGCTGGAAGCAAGTGTTCGTGGTGCCTATTGCGGAAGTTTGTTTTTCCTGGGTCCCTGCGGGGATTTCGACAGCAGCATCCTGATCCGAACGTTTACGCTCAGGGACGGCTGGGTCCAGTTCCCCGTCGGTGGTGGCATCGTTGCCGACTCAGATCCGCTCGATGAATACCGAGAGACCCTGCATAAAGCATCCGGCATGATTCGTGCCTTACGGCCTCAATGAACAGCACCGTTCAGGTGGCATCATCCGGCAAACTTCGGGAATTCCAGAACCCCTTGAATTGACTGTCCACATTCCGCCATCTGCAAAAAGAACCAATCGCAGCATCGATCCAGTCACGATCGCTTTCCGGATCCGCCTGATGCGGGACAGTTCCCACGCCGGGCATCGATTCAGCGAATTTCAGCCAGCGCGAAGTCCAGTCGTTAGAATCATCAGAAACTCTGATCTGCTCAACCAGCAAAATGCGCTGCAGAATGCTGCGGAAAATTTCGGGCAGCACGAGCGATTGAAACTCCACCGACTGCACCAGCAGTTTCTTGGCCACCACACGCGGATTCACCAGCAGGAACGGTTCGTCGGCAAAATCCAGACGCCACACCTCACGGCCCAGATCCTGAGCACGCACAGCCAGCAGTGGCACCCGACTCAACGATTGCTGTTCAGCTTTTTGCGGCGTGATTCGGTCTCCGACAGCCAGTAACCGACCTCTGGGTTCATCTGTCGAAACGATCTTGATTCGAAATCGCACGCCCACAAGCGTGCCGAATTCTGACAGACGACAGCTGGCCGGAGCCGCTGGATTGCCAACAGTACCGAAATCAAAACGCACCAGCTCCAGCTGACGAAATGCTTCAATGATCACGGCAGCTGAGTCCGGAAAATTGTAGCTCGCCAGCTGAAGTTCTGCATTAAAGGTCTCGATCCCGCCGATGCCGGTCACCCGGATCGTCACATGGTTTTTCGAGATTCTTCGCCGACCAGTGAAGTTAAGCCGAGGCATGGGGAGTGGACGCTTACCGCGCTGGCGGTGCCGGTTGGCCCTGGGGAAGGTTTTGCGGAGGTACTACCCCGACGGGTACTTCCGATTTTTTTTCATCTTCGTCGTCGAACCCGATCGCGTGCGCGATCTTTGAAGGAATCGTTTTCCCGTATTGAACCACCAGATACACCAGCAGTCCCATCAGCCCGACGACGATGACCAGACTGACCATGCTGAAAATGTTGCGACTCAGGTCTTTCACTTTCCTCCTGATGTAAAACATTTTTTGAGCTCGGTCGACCTTCTTATACAGACCCTGCATATCCTCCTTGCGAATCGCCACTGCTTTGCGTGCCAACGACTCTTCAACAGGCTTCGTGAATTCCGGAAACTGCGCGAGCGGATAATACGCACCGTCCGCCGAAAACTTGGCCCGTGCCTTCGCCGTCAGCTTTCCGCTGGCCAGCATCTTCACGATTCGCCCGGTCGAATGTTTCTCCACGACCGTCTTGCCACGTTCGTCTTCGAACTGCACATACCAGATGCGCGTCGTTCCGGCAGCGGCATCGTTCATGGCCCCCAGCGTCATCGCCCCAGGCAGCTGAGTCGCAGCAACTGTTTTACCCAAACCCTGCGTTCTGCCCGCTAACGTTGTTGCCGCACCCCCATGTCCTGTTCCAACCGGTTCCGCGCCTTCAATGAAACTCAACGTGCTGCCGTGGAGCCCCAGTGCCAATAAATCGCGGAGGACGTCTTCACAGGATTTGTATCGGTGGTTCGGCTCTTTCGCCATCATCTTGTCGATGATCAGGTCCAGTCGTTCGGGCACTTCAGAACGTACACTGCGGGCCGTGGGATAGGTTCCTTTTTCCTTGGCGATGATAAGCTCAAGCGCCGTCTTGCCATTGAAGGGCAATTTGCCGGTCAGCAAATGATACAGAGTCGCCCCCAAAGCATAGATGTCAACTCGTTCATCAACGTGCTTGGCATTTCGCGCCTGTTCGGGTGCCATGTATAACGGCGTCCCCAACCCCGTGCCACTTTGCGTCATTGAGACTTCTTCGTCCATCGCTTTGGCGAGTCCGAAGTCGGCAACTTTGACGACACCCTTGCGGGTCACAAGAATGTTGTCTGGTTTGATATCCCGATGCACCATATTCTGCGAGTGGGCATGCTTAAGTGCCTCGGCACTGACGATCGCGACATAAACCGCATCGGCTATGCTGAGACGTCCCAGTTGGTCGAGCCAGTTTTGCAGGCTCTGGCCGTCTATGTATTCGATGGCGGCGAAATGGATGCCCTTGTATGAATCGACCGCATAAATTTTAACCACGTTCGGGTGATCGATTTTGGCCATCGACTTCGCTTCGCGCTCGAACCTTGCAACGAAGTCGCCCTTCTTCGCCAGATCCTTGCTCAGCGTCTTCAGGGCCACCATCCGGTCCAGACTGATCTGCCTGGCCAGAAATACTTCGCCCATTCCGCCCTTGCCGAGCTTCTTTTTCAACTCAAAATCGCCCAATCGCTGTACGCGATTTCCAGTGGATGGCTTTTGTTTGTTGGTTTCTTCTGGCAAGGCTTTAGTCCCGCATCGGATCCGAACGTCAGGTCAACCCGCAGCGTATCGCTTTTGACAAACCTGAACAATAGTTTTCCCTGCAGAATAACTGGAGAAACGCGGCAGTTCTCCGCAGCATGCCGCTCACGAAGAAAGCACCATCCGAACTTCCATCGCCGTTTTGCTCGATCCGCGATGGCTGCCATCGATCCGCCCGCAAAATCGGAACTTGCCCTCCCACCGGTCGAACGGTCTGCCACTTGAATCCCCGTGAATTCACCTCATGGCGCGCAAAGGCGCTGTAAATTCACGGGACCTGGAGGCCATTCGCTTCATTGTCAACTTTGTACACCCACGCGAAACACTCCCATTTTGATGCCGCTGATACCCAATTCCCAATTCCCGTCGCAGTGAGGTAAGAACCGGGTTCTCAGTTGATTGGGCTCCCATCGCGTGAATTCGCGTC
>JAGQQS010000714.1 GCA_020426105.1 Planctomycetaceae bacterium | reverse complement strand
ATGATGCCGCGTTGCGGCCAAGTCGCAGAAATCAGGAAACATTTCTAAGCATATCGATCATGCCATTTTGCCTGGGAAAAATGCTTCACAGCGTTGCCTGCCGGCGCCTTAAACCATCGATACTGACTTACGACGTTCCTCAAAAAATGCGAATACGCCAGGGTGGTGCCTGCAGAACATGTCGCAACTAAGCCGGCCAGATCTGGCTGCCGCCATCTACTCGAAGTACCTGCCCCGTCACAAAGGCTCCCAAGGGGCCGGCAAAGAATTCCACGACACGGGTCACTTCATCGACCATGCCAATTCGGACCAGAGTTCCATCGGTGACCAGACGCCCGTCATCGCCTTTTCGATTGCTCAGAAAACGGCCCGTCCTGGTATCACCGGGCGCCAGACTGTTGACGTTAATGTTGTGGGACCGCAGTTGTTCGGCCAGACATCGCGTGTACTCGACAACCCCGGCTTTGGCAGTTGCATAGATCGAACTGTTTGGCAGTCCTTTAAATGCCGAGATCGAACTGAGCGTCAGAATTCGTCCGGATTTGCGCGGGATCATTACCTTCGCTGTTTCCTGGCAGACCAGGATCGTGCTGAGCAGGTTACGGTCGAGAACCGAACGTACGTCTTCCAGTTTGATATCGACGGCGTCATTGGGATTTGGCTTTCCACCCGCGGCGGCTATGTCGCCGCCGGCATTGTGCACCAGAATATCAATCGGACCAAGCTGAGTGCACGTTTCCTCGATCACGCGCTTCACGTCATGGGCATTGGTGAGGTCACCCAGAATGCGGTGTGTCTTAACGCCGGAGGCTTCGGCAATTTCTTTGGCCGTTGCCGTCAGCGTTGTTCCTTCTCCGTACTCGGCAGGGCCGTTTTCACGCATGCCATGGATTCCGATGTGGCACCCCAAAGACGCGAGATGTTCTGCAAATGAGCGGCCAAGGCCGCGTCCAGCCCCCGTTACCAGGGCCACTTTCCCTTCGAGCAATCGATCTGCCATGTGTAGACGTTCTTTAAATCAGGGTGAGTTCAGGAATTTTTCAATCGCATCGAGACCTCTCGTGAGCATCTCCAGCGATGCTGCAAAACTCAAGCGAACGTAACCGGGCGCTCCAAAAGCGTCGCCGCTGACAATTGCCACATGGGCTCGCTCAAGGAGTGCCGTGCAGAATTCTGTCGCATTCGTTACGGCCGGACCACCACCCAGCGATTTGCCGTAATAACTGCTGATATTGAAGAAGACGTAAAATGCTCCACCCGGTTCAGCAAATGTAATCCCGGGTATCGAACGCAGGCGGGATGTGACATAGTCGCGGCGAATGGCGAACTCGCGCCGCATTTCTGCGACACACTCCTGAGGCCCGGTCAGAGCAGCCAGTGCTGCGTACTGACTCACGCTGCATGGATTCGATGTCTGCTGGCTCTGCAGTTTGTTAATCGCCGCGCTGACATTCTCCGGAGCGAGGGTCCAGCCGATGCGCCAGCCGGTCATCGCGTACGCTTTGCTCACCCCATTGACGATCACGGTCCGTTTTCGAACCTCTTCGCCGAATGAAGCAAAGGACCGGAATTCATGTCCGCTGTAGATTAATTTATCGTAGATTTCATCAGACAGGATAATGATGTTTTTCTCAACCGCCACTTCGGCGAGAGCAGCCAGCGTTTTCACCGGATAGACTCCACCGGTCGGATTGCTGGGACTGTTGAGCATCATCAGACGGGTACGGGGAGTAATGGCCTTCCGAAATTTCTCGGCGGACAGACAGAAGCCTTCCTGTTCCGTCGTTTCCACCATCACTGGTTTTGCGCCCACCAGCTCAACCAGAGCCGAATAACTTACCCAATACGGTGTGGGAATAATGACTTCGTCGCCGGGCTCACAGCATGCGACCAGGACATTATGCAGACAATGCTTAGCTCCGTTGGAGACGGTTACTTCGGACGGCTTCCAGGTAACACCGTGGTCCCGTTTGAATGCATCACAGATCGCCTGCTTCAATTCCAGAATCCCTGTAGCCGCGGTATATCGCGTATGGCCGGCATCCATGGCCGTTTTGGCGGCTTCACGAATATGTTGTGGCGTAATGAAGTCCGGTTCGCCGACCGTGAATTCCATCACATCAATGCCTTTTGATCGTAATTCGCGCGCTTTGGCGGCAGCGGCCAGAGTTTCAGAAGGCTGGAGACTGTTGACAAGTTTGGATGTGTGCATCGCCATTCATTTTGCAAGAGAATATGGAGTCCAATTGCCCTTCAGGCATTCGTGTTGACACGGCAGGAGTTTAGTCCGAACACGCTGTTTGCCAAAATCGGGCCGAGTATGTTGGAAGAATTCTCAATTTCCGCCTGCATTTGGGCGGGCATTTACCCACTGCTGCGCTAAAAACACAAGGAGAACGCGGATTTGATTCGTTTGTCAGGCAAAAATCGCTACTATTCCCCGTCTGCATAGGAGAAGGGAATCGGATGTGGGCAGGGAACGTCCATTATTTTGATCCATGATGTATCGTTTATCGTCCATGTCCGGAGTTGAAAAGCTGTGTCGGGAACTATTGCTCAACGCAAATCTATTCTGATTGTTGAAGATGAACCTATCATTCGCGAGACACTCGCTGAATTTCTGATGGGGGAAGGCTTTGAAGTTCGCACGGCAGCGACGGCCGCTGAGGCGATTCGAGTTGCGCAGGAACGTGATTATGACGTCGCGATCTGTGACATCCAGCTTCCGGACGGTGACGGCGTTAAAGTTCTGCGTCAGCTGCATCGCATCAATCCGGCAATTTTTGTGCTGATTATTTCTGCCTATGCCACGGTCGAGAACGCCGTCGAAGCATTCACGGCCGGAGCCTTCGATTATCTCGTCAAGCCCGTGCGTTTCGAGGAGCTTGTTAAACGCCTGCAGCGACTCTTTAAGTTTCAGGATCTGTACCGCGAAAATCAGAGACTCAGAAAAGACCTCGCTCGCAGCGCAGGATTCGATCAGGTCGTTGGCTCCAGCGCCGCACTTCAGGATCTGCTCAAAACAATTCGCAAGGTTGCCGCCACAAATTCCAATGTCCTGCTCGTAGGAGAAACCGGAACCGGCAAAGAACTGTTTGCCCGCGAGATTCATGTGGCTGGCCCGAACAAGGACGAAAAATTCCTCGCCGTCAGCTGCGGCACGCGACCGGTCGAACTGCTGGAAACACAACTGTTCGGAGCCAAGAACGGCCAGGAAGGCATCCTGAGCACCGCAGGGACAGGTACCGTTTTCCTTGACGAGATCGCTCAGCTCCCCCCCGGAACGCAGTCTGAAATTCTGCGGGCCATCGAATATCAGGAAGTCACGCCTGTCGGTGGCACGAAGTCCGTTAAGGTGCAGGCACGAATTATTGCCGCGACTTCACGCGATCTGAGCCATGAGGTTTCCGAAGGCAATTTCCAGGAAGATCTGTTCTATCGTCTGGATGGCGTCAAGATCCGAATTCCCGCGCTCCGCGAGCGTTTGGATGATATCCCGGAACTCGTGGAATACTTCATCGTCCGACATCGGGACGCGATGGGCAAACGAGTCTCTGGCGCTACCAGCGAAACGATTCGTACACTGATGGCCGCTCACTGGAAAGGCAACGTCCGCCAGCTGGACAACGCCATTGAGCGTGCCGTGATGATGTGCGAAGGTGAAGAAATTCATCCGCACGATTTACCACCTGATCTGCTGGGTGGGGGCTCTGCACTGCCCGATACGGATGATCTGCGATCGGCGCTGCGGCACTACGAACGGCTGCATATTACGCGCGTGTTGCGGCAGTGCCCGGATAAAAAAGAAGCGGCTCGCCGTTTGAAACTCGGTCTGTCCAGCCTCTACCGAAAAATCGAAGAACTTAAGATAGAGCTGTAGCCGCCATCGTGAACGCCGACGAAATCAAGAATTGTATCCCGCATCGAGATCCTTTTCTGTGGCTGGATGCAGTCACAGAAATCAGTGAGACGCATATCGTTGCGCGGAAGCTGCTGTCGGCAGATCTGCCGGTATTCCAGGGGCATTACCCGAAATTTCCGGTGTTCCCGGGAGTCCTGCAGTGTGAAGCCTGCTTCCAGGCAGGCGCCGTCCTGATCTCAAGGCTCGTCCCGACCGGTACCGATGCCGTGCCGGTTGTGACGCGGCTGAACAACGTGCAGTTTCGCAAAATGATTCGCCCCGGTGCGACGCTTGAGCTGCACGTCACCCTGACCGAACGGCTGGCAAATGCCTTTTATCTCAAGGGCAAGGTCATGGTGATTGATCCAGCGACCGGTGACAGTCAGGTGACGGCACG
>JAGQQS010000713.1 GCA_020426105.1 Planctomycetaceae bacterium | reverse complement strand
ATTGGGCGATTGGTACCGGGCCTTTTGTTCAGCGAAATATTAACGGCAAACTCGGGCTGACGACTGGCACATAGTAAAATCAAATACGGCAGGGAGGCCAATTGGAATGTCTGGTCCGGAGAACTTAAGTCTGGGAATTCAGGAGCACGGCCAGAACACTGTGGCGACATCGCTGCATTTAATGCTGCGGTTCTTGCGTACAGTGCGGATGCGCAGCGGGATTCTGGTTGCGACTTTGATGATTTCCTGCATCGCCGGCGCCGCGTATTTCATTACCGCCCAACGCATCTATCAGTCGAATGCCTCCTTGTACATTGTGCGAAAAGGCGGCAACGTCACTGAGGAAACTCAGACCAACGGCAGTAGTCCCAGCAGTGAAATGCCAACATTCATTGAACTGATGTCGCGGGACAAGGTGATTGAGGGAGCGTTGAAACGACTTCCAAAGAATGCGCGTGTGGATCTTGTCGGCTACCCGGCGGGTCAGTGGGTGAAAGTCATTAAAGACAACCTGACTGTTTCGTCAGCATTCAGCACGACAGTCCTGGATCTCAGCTATCGCTCAAGAGACCCCAAAGCGGCAGCCACTGTATTGCGGGCTATGCTGGCGGCTTATGAAGAATATCTGGACGCAACTCACAACGGTTCCTCTGAAGAGAGTATTAAGAAGCTGGAATCACAGCTTTCCGAAGATCGAATTCGTCTGGATCAGGCGATTGCTCAGCGCCTGGCATTGCGAAAAATGGCCCCCGAGCTTGTTGAGACCGGCGACAAAAATTCCGGGCTGAGTATCGTGTCGGACACGATCCGCCTGCTGAACGCCGATCGCGCGGCCGCGCATCAGTTAACTGAGCAGTCACGCACGCAGTTCGATGGATTGCAGCGTGCCATTGCGAACGGGGAAGATATTCTGCAGTTCGCCTCCGACATCGGCGGAAAGCAGTTGATTGATCAGTCGATGGGGTTTGGAACTCAGGATGCGTATCTGCTGCAGCGGATCAATCAGGAGTTGCTGGACATGGAAAGCACCCTGCGTGACGAACTCACTCGCTACGGTGAAAAACATTCCCGGATTGTGGCGCTCAAGGAAAGTATTCAGATTAAGAAACAGTATTTGGAGAACTATTCCGCCCGGCAGCAGGAAGAATTGCAGCAAATGTCACGAACCCGGCTGGCGCCACGTCTGCTTCAGTACCTGCGGCAGCAGCTTGAAAAGAATCTGCAGAATGAGCAGGCGATTACGCTGCTGCTCGAAAGCAAGAAGGCGGAAGCTCAGCATCTGGATCAGATTATTTCGGACCTTGCCAAAGCGGATCGCGAAATTGAACGCCTGGGTGAACGGATCCAGATGTATCAGAACCAGATGGACGGGATTGGTATCAACAAAGACAAGATGGTGATTACGAGCATTGCGCGGGAACCTACCGTATCCCCAAGAGCTGTAAATCCCCGGCTGGCCATTACCGGGATTCTGTCGCTGTTGGTGGGGTCGGTTGCCGGTCTCAGCATCATCTGGGTGCTCGACATCATGGATGACCGCTTCCGCACTCCGGAAGAACTCAAGATGCAGCTCGAAACACAGATCCTGTCCATGATTCCTCGTATGCCCGATCTGCAGGGCGAAGGATTCGCGTCCGTGATGTGTCATGCAAAACCGCATGCGAAAGAAGTCGAAGCGTTCCGAGCGCTGCGAACGAGTATCGAATTCTCGCCACAGGATACGAATCGAGTCGTTTGCACGAGCACTGAGCCGGGTGATGGCAAGACAACGGTCTCGTCCAATCTTGCAGTGGCGTACGCTCAATCCGGGAAACGCACATTGCTGATCGATGCTGACATGCGACGCCCGGGGCTCTCCACCCTGCTCGGGATGCGGGATGACTGCGGATTGTCAAAGGTCCTCCGCGATGTGGATGATCTTGAAGTCTCCATTGAGCGTAACCTGCGAACGACGAATGTTAAGGGCCTCGATGTTATCGCGTGCGGACCGCGCCCTGTAAACCCGGCAGAATTGCTTTCCTCTGAGCGTTTTTCGAACGTATTGGCCTGGGCTGAAACGAAATACGATCAGATTGTGGTCGATGCTCCACCAGTGCTGGCTGTCAGCGATCCGGCGATTGTTGGCCGTCTGGTTGATGGTGTGATCCTGGTTGTCAGGCCGGACAAAGATCGACGCCGTATGGTAATCCGCGCCACCGAGACACTGCAGTCACTGGGTTGTACGCTGCTGGGAGTCGTGATTAATCACCTGACGACGACGGATTCAGATGGTTATGGGTACGGATACGGATACGGGTATGGATATGGTCACGACCACGACCATGAACATGAACCGGAAGAAACATCGGAACATAATGTCGCGCGAGGGTTATCGACACTGGCCAGCGGCGGTCGCGATGCAAACTTTCAGACAAGGGACCGAGCTGCATAACATGGTCAATCACGAACTCTATGGCGCAGAGACGCTGTGAACCCGCGGGGCAAGCAAGCTGTCAATTTAAGCCCCCTGAGTTTAGAGCCAGAATGCGACCAATCTCGAACAGCAACGGCCCGGCGGCAACACGTTTCTGAAGCAATCGACATCATGAAAACGTTACACCATCAGACATAGACCGACAGCTTATGTTTACCCAAACAACACGCCGCACACCAGGCATTCAGCAACTTGTCCGCTTTGATACCGAAGCAGGATCGGCGTATTGGCGTGGACCCAAACTGCTGCTGGCCGCGGACGTGATTATTGCCGCTCTGATTGTGGTCTTCCCGTTTATTATGGGTGGCCGGGAAGCCTGGGGACATCGCATCCTGATCACACTGGCCCTCGCCCTCGGCTGTATCTGGAGTCTGTATAAACTTCGGACTGGCGGACGTCTCATCCTGCTGGCGATTGAGCCACTCATTGTCGCTGGTCTGTTACTGGTCTGGCTGCAGACCATAACTCTTGCACCACATGCGATGAACAAAGTATCTTCGGAATACGAACGATTGCTGCCCGGCTGGACGGCGACGCAGATTCACTCTGGTGACAAGACTCTTCCGAATGCGTGGAATACCGCAAGCCTGATTCCGACCGAAACGGAGCATGCCTTTCTGATTCTGTTGTCATACGGAGTGATTGCGATCGTCATAGCGCAGCGTTTGACGACGGAGGCTGACTGCCACCGAATGTTAAAACTGGTCGGCATCTCTGGAATGCTGATGGCTGTTTTTGCAGTCATCCAGCTGGCCACATCAAACGATCTGTTCTTCTGGTTCTATCGTCAGCCGTACACGGGAACTCGTGATCAGCTCAAGGGCGCTTTTACGAACCGCAATCACTTCGCCCAGTTTCTGGCACTGTCGATCGGGCCCTTGATCTGGTGGATGCTTTCGAAACGGTCCTCGACACAAACCGTCGAACGGCAAGGCAGAGGTCTGGGACCGGCCACCACCAATCATTCACGGTTTGACAACGTCATTGATATGAAGATGATGATGATGGTCTGTGCCGTCGGCGGCGTGGTTGTCTCGATCATGCTGTCACTCTCGCGTGGCGGGATGATCGCCGCGGCGATGGCCATCACTTTGTGTCTCGCCGGTATGTGGAAAAGCGGTCGAGTGGGGGCTTCTCTGGCGATGGTGATTGTGGCTGTTGGAGGAATCTCGGTCGCGGCGATTATGGTGCTGGGGCAGGGGAAAATTGAAGACCGGATTGACCAGCTGGCGTCCGGCGAAGCGGATCAGGTGGATCGTTCCAATGCCCGACGTGCGATTTGGAGTGCTGATGTACAGGCCGCTCGTGCATTCCCATGGCTTGGATGCGGTGTGGGTAGTCACCGCTATGTGTATCCGATCTACATGCAGAATTTTGTGGATTTTCGCGGAACCATTTTTTCACATGCCGAAAGTTCGTATGTAAATCTGGTTACGGAAACCGGCATCGCGGGACTGGCTCTCGTCGGAATGGGTCTGCTGTTTGTCGCCGGCCGAATCACGTGGCATCTGCTGAAGCGGAAGGAAGCGGAACGTGTCGCCGGGTTGGCCGCCGTGCTGGCCAGTCTGATCGCCGGGACACTTCACGCGGCGGTAGATTTCATCTGGTACGTACCCGCGATTGTCGTCGTTACCATTGTGCTGGGGGTCACCGGACTGCGGCTGTGCACAGGTTTCCGCCCGGAGCTCGGGATCCCGTTCCCGCGTCTCGCATGGCTGGTCATGGGTATGGGATGCCTCCTGGTCATGTGTCGAGCGCAGCCGGACCTTGCCCAGCGGGTGGAGGGCGAGCGTGCGTGGACAGCTTACAGGAATGCTTCAGCGGATCTGGATTCCAGTCTGATGTCGTCTGCCGACGACCTTGCCTCAGACGCGGAACCTGATTTCGGTCAGGTCGACGAGCCTGATTACGCGCTGCCTGAACTCGCGGAAGATACTACTTCCGCCATCGCAAATTACGATGAACCGCCGTCGGAATCTGCAGAAAACAAACGCATCAATGCCTTGCAGACACGGATCAATCTGCTGTTAAAAGGCATCAAAGTTAACCCTCGGCATCTGGACATGCTCCATGAACTGTCTCTGCTGAGTTTGAAGATGTTTCAGCTTCGGCAAAGTCAGAGTGATAATCCGCTGAGCGATATTCAAATTCGTGATGCCGCGATGGCTAACTTCAAATCGAACGGGGACATGCATGTCTGGTTGAAGAAAGCATTCGGCCGCAATATCAGACTCCTGATGCTGTCGGATCAGATGGCACGACGGGCTTTGGCGCTCTGCCCGGTTCAGGGGGAAGCGTACATGATCCTGCTGCATACCAGCTTCCTGCGAGACGTGCGGGATGCCGGACGAGAGTCATTGATCAATCAGACCATGCTGGTCGGCGGAAATGATCCGTACGTTCGCTATTTTATTGGTGACTGCCTGCTGACTGAAGGCAGAGCGGGTGATGCCATTGAGCAGTGGAATTTTGTGTTTCATTCATGCCCGGAATATCGGATTGAAGTCTGCAGGAACATCGCACGACAATTGCCCGCCGATTTTGTACTGGAAACGTTCCAGCCGTCGCTTAATGAACTTGACGAAGTGTTGACGGCGTTTCAGGATCGCGGAAGGCAGACCGACATCGAAAAGCTGCTGTTTGTGATCGCGGACAAAATGCAGCTCATTCTTAATGCTCCGGCAACTGAAGCAACAACTCCTGTCGACAGAGCTGAAGATTTCAGCCGATACGTTCGTCTGTTGCTCAATGCCCATCAGGTCGCGGAGGCATTTGATCTGGCAGAGCCGTCTGAGCAAATGCTGCGACTGGCTTTAAACTGTGATGAGACGGCTTACTGGCCACATCATGCCATGGGACTCTTCCTGCTGAAGCAGGAGCGCTACGCCGAGGCCGGGAAAATGTTTGAATGGTGCTTCGAACAAAAGCCGGGTGATGCAAAACTGGAAGAGCTGCTGCTGAAGTCCCGTCGGTCTGAGGTCGAAAAACGCACAAAAATCCACGCGGTCTCACATGCGCCGCAAGAGTCCGGTGTCAATCGTTGACCCCTTTTCCGAG
>JAGQQS010000712.1 GCA_020426105.1 Planctomycetaceae bacterium | reverse complement strand
AGGGAGCTGTCAGGAATTATGCAGCCAACTCTGAATTCACCACTGTTCACAACCGCCTTTCAGCCGCTATACTTGCGACGTTGCTGCAATGACGTTTGAACCTGGCCGGGACCGTAATGCGATTGATACTCTCTATTCTCTTAGTCCCTCTGGTGCTGGCTAGCCAGACGCTTTGCGCTGTGCATACGCATTTTGGGATGACGGCCTCAGACCTGGTCGAACACGCAGTTCGACCACATTTTCACGTTGTGACACAGCATCGTCATGGGCACGTTCATCATGACGTGGATGCAAACGACGGCAGGTCTGACGATCGCAGTAAACCAGTCTGTCCACCGATGCAGGAAACTCCTGATCACGAAGTTGATGCTTTCGGCTGCCCGGACCTGGCATTCGTTGATGGAAGAATTGATGCGACGAGCACATTGTCCATTCTGTTCACTTGGGTAACAGTGGACTTTATTCCAATAGCACCACAGCCTGCCGATGCGTTGCCTGCCACTTGTCGGCATCACGCAAACAGCCTGTCTGCCAATGCGCGCATTCCTTTGTACGTGCGCAACGCGTCTTATCGCTGTTAAGCCGCGATCCGCTGGCTCCGACCTTGGTTTGTGGTCGTGATTTGCCGGCGTTCTCAGCGAATCTCTCCGAATTCCGGACGCGGGAGTTTTTTCACATCCGTCCTCCGCTCGCAACGGCTCGGCGATTGGGCGTAACTCCCCCTCACGCGTTGATCGAACACGGACCTCGAAACTCCTGACTGTTTCGTGCTCGTTGCGATGCTTGCAACTTGCCGAATGCTGAAATCTAACAGGGTGCTATTATGAAAATCAGATCTGTTATGGCGCCAGTCGTGCTGGTTGCTGGACTCGCTGTTGCCGCCTTCCTTTCTCGTAACTACTGGGCAGGGGCCTTTGCGACACGGAAAGGTCCGTCGGCAACTGAGCCTGCTGCTGCGCCAATTCAGGAGGCAAAAACGCTGAAGATGACCGAGCAGGCTCGAAAGAACCTGGGGCTGGTTTCAAAGGTGGCAAAACCACAGGAGTATTGGCGAACCATCGAGGTGCCCGGCGAGATCGTGGATCGGCCTGGATATTCCGACCGAGGTGTGACGTCGCCAGCGGTAGGAGTCGTCACGGAAGTTCATGCATTTCCCGGTGATACTGTGAAGCCTGGCGACCGGCTGTTTACGTTGAGGCTCTTCAGTGAATACCTGCAAAACACTCAATCGGAGTTCTTCAAGGCCAGCAAAGAAATACAACTGATCACCGAACAACATACACGACTGGAAGGATTGGCCAAGTCGGGTGGTATACCTGAGAGCAGGCTCATCGAACTCGACAGTCAGTTGCGTCGTCAAAAAACACTCATCCAGTCATACCAACAGGACTTGCTGACACGTGGCCTGAATCCCGACCAGATCCAGAGTGTTTCTGAAGGCACCTTTGTCTCTACCATCGACATTGTGGCACCGGCGGTTCTGGATTACACGAAGAAGGAAAACGCCATCCAGCCGGTTACATTTCACACTACTGGCGAAACGGTCGAAGGACCGGCGTACGAAGTACAGGAGTTGAACGTCGAACTCGGGCAACAGGTGCAAGCCGGGCAATTGTTGTCAACTCTTGCAAATCATCAATCCTTGTATCTCGAAGGTCATGCCTTCAAACGCGAGGCATCGTATCTGGCCAAGGCGGCTGAAAACAAATGGCCCATCCAATGCACATTTGCGGAAGACGACCAGATTGACTGGCCGGCATTCGACCAGACGCTGGAGATTCGGCACCTTGCCAATTCCATCGATCCGACGACACGAACATTCAACTTCTTCATACCGCTCTCGAATCAATCGCGCGCCTACGATAAGGACGATCAGACGTTCATTGTCTGGCGGTTTCGACCAGGTCAGCGAGTTCGCCTGCAGGTGCCTGTCGAAGAACTTAAAGACGTTCTCGTCCTTCCGTCCGCAGCCATCGTTCGGGAGGGGCCAGAGGCATATGTGTTTCAACAAAACGGCGACTTGTTCAATCGCCTGCCCGTGCATGTGCTACACGAGGATCGACTGCAGGTTGTGCTGGCGAACGATGGCAGTGTGAAACGCGGGCTCTATCTCGCACAGAGTTCTGCGGCTTCCCTGAATCGCGTCCTCAAGGCTCAAGCGGCGAGTGGCATGCGTGCGGACGTCCATGTGCATGCCGATGGTACGGTGCATGCGGCGCATTGATTGCCGATTGTTGATTGTTGATTGTTGATCAAAAAGGGAGGGGTGCGATGGATGATGTTGAATTGAAGAAGCGGACGAAGCAGTTTGCGTTGCGGGTGATGAAACTTGTTGCGGCATTGCCTGTGAGTTTTGTTGGGAAAGCGATTGGCTCGCAACTCATACGCAGTGCAACTTCGGTGGGGGCCAACTATCGGGCTGCCTGCCGGGGAAGGTCGAAGGCCGAGTTCATCGCAAAGCTGCAGATCGTTATCGAGGAAGCTGACGAATCTTGTTATTGGCTTGAATTGATCACCGAAGGTGAATTGCTTCCCAGCGCGAAGGTAGAACCACTGCTCGACGAAGCCAATCAAATTACAGCAATCATGGTCGCATCCCGAAAGTCCGCCCAAAATCGCCCGTAACCCTGTCAGTCCCTCCCAAATCGGCAATCTCCAATCGGCAATCCCCAATGTTAAATGCTGTCATTCGCTTTGCTCTTCGTTACCGCATGCTGGTGCTTGTCATCAGTCTGGCGTTGATGGTGTATGGCTCGTACCTCGCGACGCAAATGCCGATCGATGTGTTTCCCGACCTCGACCGGCCGCGCGTGATTGTCATCACCGAATGTCCGGGGCTGGCGACGGAAGAAGTTGAAACGTTGGTGACACAGCCCATCGAAATTGCCTTGCTTGGTGCCAGCGGCGTTCAGGCCGTTCGCAGTCAGTCCACTGCAGGACTCAACGTAATCTACATTGAATTTGACTGGAACACCGACATTCGCGCCGCACGGCAGACCGTGCAGGAACGACTGACAACGCTGGGCAGCATATTGCCGGAAGGCATATTGCCGCAGATGACTCCGCCTGCATCGATCATGGGGCAGATCGTGGTGGCAGGGCTCTATCGTCAGAATGGTCCAACGGGTGGAGTTCTGTTTCCTTTCGAGAGATCCGATCTGGTCGCCGAACTACTACCGGATGATTTATCGCAATCCGAAGCAGATGGTCAGGCACCCCGAGTCGCCGTGTGGCGTCCCTTCGATCGGCATCGAGTCGATTCGTGGCAATCTGTCGTTGTGGACAAGGTCGAATGGCACGTCTCGGAGCGGGCCAATGATCTTAGTGGCATTGAACAGGATCGAGTAGCCACGATCACCGTCAACGGAAAACTCCACGAAGTGCAGTTTCTGTCGGCAGCATCCCGGCAGATGGCGTTGCGAACCACGGCCGACTGGGTAGTGCGTCCGCGAATCCTGAAAGTGACAGGAGTTGCAGAGGCGTTTCTTCTGGGTGGAGACAAAAAACAGTATCAGGTCCTGATCGATCCGCCGGCACTTGTTGAGTATGGCGTCTCGTTACAGGAAGTGGAGGAAGCACTCAAGCAAAGCAACATCAACACCAGCGGTGGCTTCGCAGTGAAGGGTGAAACGGAACGCCCAATTCGCATTCTCGGCCGGCTGGGACCGGAGCCATACCAGGTCCTGCGCGACCTGCGCCAGATTCCCATCAAGGTTCATGAAGACCGTTCCGTCCTGTTGGAACAGGTCGCCCACGTGGTGGAAGGAGCGGCGGTCAAACGCGGGGACGGTAGTATCAG
>JAGQQS010000711.1 GCA_020426105.1 Planctomycetaceae bacterium | reverse complement strand
GCCTCGTCCACTACTGTAAATTTTTGGGTTGACTGAGTACTAGATTTCTTTTTTCCGAAAGAACACGACCGCCTGACGGTCTTCATACTGTGCAGACCAGTCGGCACTTTCACGCATCCGTTTCAGCAGCCCCGGATGGCGATCCTTGTCCACGATTGCCAGGTTGATTCCGTATTCATCCATCAGGCTCTGCCAGTCACTGGCCCCGTTCACAAGTCGCACATAGTCGTTCCAGACCTGCTCCGGCGTGATATGCACATGCAGATTGACCATCGGCTCAACAGAGTTAAGACCACTGTTCATCACATATCCCGCCCATTCGGCCGGTACAAATGCGATGCCGCTCGGCAATTTCTCTTCCGCATCCAGAAACTCAAGTGTTGCCACAGGTGTTTCACTTGATACCAGCCTGTGAATCTCCGGAACGCGTCCATGCATCACCTGAACCCCAAAGGATGTAAACGCGAACAGAATCCAGACCAGTCCAATGTTGACAACCGTCCACAGTCCGGTTCGTTTTCCGGGCTGCGGATTCTTAAGCCATGCCGTCGTCTTGCGCATGGATGCAATCAGATGTGTGCCCGTCACAATTCCGGCAATCGGCGCCCACCAGTTCAACATGCGACCGGACCACATGGCGAGCAACCCGGTGAGCACAAACGCCAGCATCTCTCCGCAGTGCAGCCGACGCGGGCTGAGTTTAATTGCCATGAAAGCCAGCAAGGCAGCCGCTGCCGCCGATTGCCCCTGCGCCGTCCTTAACGTAAGCGCATCCCATTCAAACATGGAGTTGATGTTGGGATTGCCAGCCACATTAAAGACTTCCGGATAGATGGCGAGTCCCGATGGATTGAGCAACGCGGCTGCGGCGCAAAGCTGAGTCAGCAGGATGGTCCGATGAAACTCCCGGTCCAGCAGCGCAACACGAAGTGATTTCGAAATGACCAGCACATCGCCGAAACGTCCTAACCCCGTCAGTCCCATGAGCATCAATCCCATGGAAAACGAACCATGGATGTTTGCCCACAGAGCGTACATCAGCGGCATGGCGATCCAGACGAATTTTGAATGTTTCGCTCGACCAAACATCCAGGCGACGACGATGCAATAAAACATCACGCCGCCCAGTTGCGGTCGAATCACAAGCAGCTGATCCAGATTCACCTTCAGGAAAATCGCGCACGCGATAATGCCGCCGACCGCGGAATGACTCAAACGCACGCTGCGATACGCGACCGCTGCCAGACACATGGCGATCAACAGGCCGTAGCCGAATTGCAGTCCGGTAAGTCCAAAAGCGTTGTTGACAGCAGCCATGCCGACCTGGGCCAGCCAGGGAATGTTGATCATCCGTACGCCACGACACAGATGCATCAGTGGCTCAGTATCAGCGATCGAACGCGTCTCAATAATGTTCTGCCCGTAGTTCAGGTGGTCCCATAAATCGGTGTGCCACAGCGGACGATTGGCAAGAATTACGAACACGAACCCAATCAGCAACACAAACAGCGCGGACACAGGCGTTGTCCGAATCCATTCCGGAGTTCGGTCTTCCAGGACACTCGCGTCGGGAAGTTCCGGCTTCACATTGGACTGCGTTGACGGTGGCGTATTCGGGGGCTCAAGCACGGTTGACATAATCGAATTGTCCAAATCCTGGAGACGTCTCTGCGATGGTCGCACTCTGAAAGTGACTCGGGCATCCCGCCGGACTGTCCAGATTGCGTGTTGCAAAAAGTCTACATCATCGGACAACTCGCCCTTGAATTGAATTGGTAATCCGCGAACAGTGACCGGGGCATTTCTGCCATATCGTCTGAAAATTCCGAAATCGACAGAAAAACCGGCCGGATCGAATGCTCCTGGAGTGTCACATAAGCGGAAAATAACGAACAATTCAGATCAGCCGCAGGCTGAGTCCGGCGCTGCGCTGGGTCCGACGGGCGTGGTTGCATTGCCGGAACGCCGCTGCGCTGGGTCCGACGGGCGTGGTTGCATTGCCGGAACGGCGCTGCGCTGGGTCCGGCGGGCGTGGTTGCATTGCCGGAACGGCGCTGCGCTGGGTCCGGCCTACAAGTCTTAATCGATTTCTCACGAGAGAACTCATCGTCGCTCCTGTAGCCCACAGGCTGACGAGCGGCAATCGGATTATGATGAAGAGTAAGATTATGAATTGAGATTACAAGAAAACCATAAACCAACCCATATGACTTTCCTCCAGCCATTCATCTTGTTCGCTCTCCCGCTGATCGCGCTGCCGATTCTGATCCATTTGATTAACCAGAATCGCCACCGCACGGTCCCCTGGGCCGCCACGATGTTTCTGCTGCAGGCCAAACGCATGGCCCGCGGCATGGCCCGTTTGCGTTATCTTCTAATTATGCTGGCTCGCATGCTGGCCGTGGCTGGCCTGATTTTCGCCATCAGTCGGCCCATGTCCGGCGGCTGGCTGGGCCTGACTTCCAGCGGCGCCCCTGAACTCACCGTGGTTATCCTCGATCGATCCGTGAGCATGGAAGAAGAAGACCCCGGCACCGGACTCTCAAAACGCCGGACGGCCATCGAAAAACTGACGACCGCATTAAAGGATTTGGGACGTAACACGCGCATTGTGCTGTTCGACAGTGCGACCGGTCATCGTCACGATCTGACTTCATCGGACGCACTGACAGAACTTCCCGAAGCCGGCCCCACTTCCACCAGCGCGGATATTCCGGCTCTGATGCAGGAAGCGACGGAATACATTCTAAATAACGAAGCAGGCCGAACCGACGTCTGGATTTGCTCGGACCTGCGGCAGTCCGACTGGAATCCAGGTGGTGGACGCTGGGAATCCGTGCGCGAGCAGCTTCGCAGCCGCGATGGCGTTCGATTATATCTGCTGGCCTATCAGGATCTGGCACCGGATAATCTGGCAGTCTCTGTGAGTGGAGTTCACCGCCGGGAAACGGTTGAGGGCGCAGAACTGGTGATGGATCTGAAGTTGACCCGAACCACACCGACCAGCGAACCTGTTCGAGTGCCCGTGACGTTTATCATCGGTGGTGCGCGGTCAACTATTGATCTGGAATTGACCGGAAACCAACTGGTCCGCAATGGTCACACAATCCCGATTGATCGGGAATTGAAACGCGGATGGGGCCGCGTGGAATTGCCGCGTGATGCCAACTCGTCGGACAATGCGTACGCTTTTGTCTATGCAGAGCCCGCTGTGCAGAAAACCGTCATCGTGTCCGACAACGTGCAGGTGGCTGAACTGCTGCGTCTGGCGGCAGCGACCCCGTCAGATCGAAGTCTGATTTATGAGGCCGATGTATTACCATCGTCGCAGACCGCCGTCATTGAATGGGACAAAACGGCGCTCGTCTTATGGCAGGCCCCGTTGCCCTCAGGCGTCGTTGGCCAGCAACTGGAATCTTTTGTCGCCAACGGCGGATGCGTGATGTTCTTCCCGCCGGAGTCGCCCGACGATGCAGAATTGTTCGGAACCCGATGGGGACAATGGGCAGATCCGGCGGACAACGATCATTTCGCACTCGCTCGCTGGCGAACCGACACCGACCTGCTCAGCAATACACTCAGTGGAACTCCGCTGCCTGTCGGGCAGGTGACCGCCTTTCGCGCCTGTGACATTCAGAATGAACAGGCTACGGTGCTGGCTCAACTTGAAAAAGGTCCACCGCTGTTGCTTCGCGCGAACACAGATCCGGGGGCTGCCTGGTTCTGCAGCACGCTGCCTGCCACTGAATTTTCGAACTTTGTGGCGAACGGCATCACGTTTTATGTCATGCTGCAACGTGCCGTCGCGCGCGGAGCCGCAGCAATGGGGGAAGCAAGACAATACGAATGCGGTATGCTTGCGGCAAACGTCGCCGATCAGTGGACACCGCTCGACGAAACATCCTCCAGCGTACTCCTCTCGCAACGAACTCTCAACAGCGGCCTCTATGAAACGCCCGAAGCCTCTTTTGCGCTGAACCGCCCCCTGAAAGAAGACAGTGTGGAGGTGCTAAGCAACGGAACGCTCGAACAGGTCTTCAACGGTCTGAACTATACCAGGATTGACGACAAGGCCGGCAGTTCGATGGCTTTGGCCAGCGAAGTCTGGCGCACGTTTCTGATCCTGATGATCGTAGCGCTGATGGCCGAAGCCCTGCTGTGCGTGCCCGAGAAAGCATCCACTGCCGCGGAAGCGAAAATCATGAAACGTGAGACACCAGTCCAGATCACCCCGTTTCCTAAGAAGGGTTCGGCTATGAGTACATGAACAGAACCAACAATGTGAACTCGCATTTCGTTTGGATTGTATGGGTATTGATTGTTAGCGTTTCAGGCCCGCACAGCGACCCCGTAAACGATTCATATGCTGGAACACATGAACGTTTAACCCGTGGCCGAAAGGCCAGGCAGTTCCCCAAAGACGTGGCCTTTCGGCCACGGGTTAAACGACTAAAATCATCGGCCCCCTTCACAGGGAGACAAGGGACTTTGACAAGGCTGCTGAAACCACGACGACAGATCTCTAACGGCGTTGCCCGGCGGCCCGTGAATTCTGCATGATCTGGCATTACCAGTCCATCCACTCCCCTGAACAATTCCGCTGAATCATCTGTGTGAGACCGGACCCTGACTGTACATGAATGCGCTGTGCATCGGCCTGCAACTCGATCAACCGAGATTCGGTTTACGTACCACGCCAGCTTGTCTGATCCGCCTGCATGCTCGATTGCCCAAGGGTGTATTCGCGGATGATTGTCAACATGCGAGGGCGAGAGTCCCGCCAATTCATTGCTCCGCGGAAACTTACGGCTCAGCAGGAGCTTCGCCCTCCCGGAATTGGACGCCTTGACGAACGACCGAAATTCGCGACTGCTCCCATAGCCTCGTGCCAGCCTCTGGTGGCTTCCCCTTTGTGCACGTGCGCTGTATTCTCGCACTCACGAATTCTGAAGGTGAGCGTTCGCACGCGAGACATTCTGTACATTCAAAAGGTCCTGCCATGAATCTGCACAACGCAACCAGTCGTCGTCATTTCCTGACGGCGGTCGCTGCCACCGCACTGACATCCGGAACAAGAGGCGTTTCCGCCGTCGCTCCGAACGAGCGGCTGCTGATCGACACACACCTTGAAGTCTGGACGCTGGACAGTCGTTTTCCGTTCAACCACCCAGAGGCAGGGCCCGACCTGAAAGTGTCGATGGCCGCACCCATCGAGAATCAGGTCGAACAGATGAAAGACTTTGGGCTGAAGTATGCGGTACTGATTAATCCTCGCTATTTCGGCTGGGACAATTCATACATTGCTCACTGTCTGGAAACGTGGCCGAAACTGTTCGTGGCACATGGATTGATCAATCCTCTGGATCCTGACGTCGCAGACAAGCTTCGATACTGGATCACCGAACGTGGTTTTCAGGGGATGCGATTCAGTCCGATCTATCATCCTGACTCAACATGGCTGAATTCTCCGGACCATTATCCGCTGTGGCGGACTGCAGAAGAATTGGGAGCCGTGTTTAACTATTACATCGCCCCGCACCAGATGCCGATGCTCGAAGAAATGGCAGGACGGTTTCCCGGCGTTAAGATCGTCATCGACCATGCCGGAAAGCCGGACCTGAAGTCGAAAGACTGCTGGTCAGAATTTCGAAAAATGTTTCGCCTCAAGAAGTTTCCGCAGGTTTGGGTCAGCAATTCAGAACCCTACGAAATGACGGAAACGAAACAGTATCCCTACGAAGACACATGGCCGTTTTACAAAGCGATCTACGAAGAGTTCGGCGGCAAACAGCTCGTCTGGGG
>JAGQQS010000710.1:1134-3500 GCA_020426105.1 Planctomycetaceae bacterium | reverse complement strand
AGTGACAATGATGTCGTGCAGCCGGATCTTGTTGTGGTTCTGGCGGAGAATCGCATCATCACTCAAACGCGAATCCGAGGTGTTCCCGATCTGGTGATCGAAATCCTCTCGCCGTCAAATCGAAAATATGACACGGAACTTAAGAAACAGTTGTATGAACAGTTTGGCGTGCCGGAGTACTGGATTGTCGATCCGGATGAGTGCCTTGTCAGTCGCTATCTGCTGGATGCCGCCGGGAGATTTTCCGACGCTGTGGAATTCAAAGAGACGATCATTTTCGATCGCATCCCGGGCGGGGCAATTGTCGATCTGACACGAGTCTGGTAGTTGAGGCTGCTTTTGTGACCGAGCTGACTGGCACTGTCAAACGGTTTCGACAAGGAAGTCATTCCATCCCGAAGTCAAGGTCCGAAAAGAAGTCGGCTACGGGGCTTGAAAATTCCGGCAGAACTTCGCCGCCGTCAATTGTGTCTTCTTCATTCAGGATTCGAACGGCACTGGGTGAGGTGTACACGGCGACTGAACGATTGACACAGTCCACCATCCACACCAGCCGCGTGCCGGAATGAAAATATTCCACTCGCTTCCGCGACATTTCCGCTTTCGTGTTTCCCGGGCTCAGAACCTCGACAACCAGTTCCGGAGCGAGTGACGGGTATGCCTCTGCTGGAAGTTTTCCGTCAGGTAGTTGCACACGAGACACGAAAGCAACGTCCGGAGCACGCACGGTGCTGGCCAATAGCCTGAACATTCCATCCGCCCCGGCCAGAAAACCCAGTCGCCGCGGAGCCACGAAGTTATGAAGAATTGCCAGGATCGTTGCCGCGACCAGCGATGATTCAAATCGCACGGCTTTCTCCACCAGCGTTTGATCGATCAACTCACAAAGCGGTCTGCAGTGTGCATTCGCTTCCATCAGGTCATGCAGCGTGGCCGTCCCCGGTGCCGGAAACAAGCGCAGTCGTTCGGCGGAAATATGTCCTAATTCCGCAAGCCTTTCGGCCACCGTTGAACTGACTGCCGCGTTCACCATTGTTTTCTCCCGGTTTGACGCACCGATCACAAACGTTCAAAGTCGCATTGTATCGCCTCGCCCTGCCCGATGGAATATGTTGTTGGCTTCAGGACAACGGCTCATCTGTGACGCAGCCTTCCGAGGCCGATTTTACGCAGCGGATGTACTTAGCCAGCGTACCTCGTGTTGCTTTAAACGGCGGTGCGACGAAAGCGGCTTTGCGTGCGGAAAGTTCGCTTGCTGAGACATCCACGTTGATTTCATTCTTCTCAGCATCGATGGTGATTTTGTCGCCGTCTTTCAACAACGCGATCGGACCGCCGACCTGGGCTTCCGGCGTGATGTGGCCTACGATGAATCCGTGGGATCCGCCACTGAAGCGGCCGTCGGTCAGTAAGGCCACGTCGGTTCCCAAACCTGCTCCCATAATGGCCGATGTCGGCGTGAGCATTTCCGGCATGCCAGGTCCGCCCTTTGGCCCCTCGTAACGGATAATGACGACATCGCCCTTTTTGATTTTTCCGTCTTCCAGCCCCTTCAGCATTAACTCTTCGGAATCGAAGCAGCGTGCAGTGCCGGTGAATACCAGTCCTTCTTTGCCGGTGATCTTCGCCACGGCTCCTTCAGGTGACACGTTGCCGCGCATGATCCGAATGTGGCCGCTTTCTTTGATCGGCTTTTCGATGGGATGGACGATCTGCTGGCCCGCTTTCAGTCCTGGCAGATCCTTCAGATTCTGCTCCAGAGTTTTTCCCGTCACGGTCATGCAGCCGCCGTCGAGGTATCCTTTTTCCAGCAGATACTTCAGCACTGCCGGAGTGCCACCGATTGAATGCAGGTCTTCCATCACAAACTTGCCGCTCGGCTTGAGGTCCGAGATATAAGGCACACGATCACTGACCTTCTGGAAGTCATCAATCGTCAGGGGAACTTCAACGGAACGAGCCATTGCGATCAGGTGCAGGACGGCGTTCGTCGATCCGCCAGTCGCCATGATCACGACCATCGCGTTTTCGAACGCAGCCCGGGTCATAATGTCGCGCGGCTTGATATCTTTCTCCAACAGCTGACGAATCGCGGTGCCCGCCGTAAAACATTCTTCCAGCTTGGCGGGATCTTCGGCCGGTATTGATGAACTGTAAGGCAGCGACATCCCCATCGCCTCGATCGCCGACGCCATCGTGTTAGCCGTATACATACCACCACAGGCACCGGCTCCCGGACAACTGCGACGCACAATCGCAGCCCGTTCTTCTTCCGAAATCTTTTTGCCGAGGTATTCACCGTAGGACTGGAATGCAGAAACAATATCCAGCTTCTCGCCCTTTAGCCCGCAGCCTGGTTTGATCGT
>JAGQQS010000710.1:0-1041 GCA_020426105.1 Planctomycetaceae bacterium | reverse complement strand
GAAATGTTCGCGTCATACCACTGCGCCGACATCACGGTCTCAATCGAATCCGCAATCAGGTCACGGGACTGCAGCGAGTAAGACATCCCGTCCGTGCCCATTGAAATTCCGTCACTGACACCGATTGTGTTGAATCGCATCCCCACCATGCCTTCCGCTTCAACGCCTTCATGGACTTTGGCGGCCAGATCCATCAGGTGCATGTTGCAGGGGTTGCCTTCGTACCACATACTACTGATGCCGACCTGGGCTTTATCCATATCTGCCCGGTCCATGCCTGTGGCGTAGAGCATGGCCTGGGAGGCTCCCTGAGCGGCAGGCTGAGTGATTCGACGGCTGAATTTATTAATCTGAGTCATGGAAAACGCACTTTGTCAGGCAGGTCGTTAGTGAAAAATCCACGAAAACCCCGTGGTATCCGGGACAATAACAGTCTACAGCCAAACTGGCAAAGAAACGGCCTCCAATTCCCGCAACATAGGTTCCACTGGTCGCTCAAAAAATCCCGGGCGAGTGGAGGGACGTAAGTCCCCTGATTCGCGATTCTTCGTAGTCGCGATTATTCAAATCAACACGCGGGAGCACGGCACAGATTTGCAGCATCCGGAGACTCACGTCTGTCGGCTCGCCTTACATCCTGATATAAATGCCCTGCTTCTCCAGACCACGAACAAGGCCGTATACGATCGCCAGAAAGGCCAATAGGCCGCTCCAGTACAGCCACGGTGCAGCATCGTGCGGGATAACCGTATACATCAGTCCGTTGAGTACCATTTTGTGAAGAATATAAGCGGCGAGCGGATTCATTCCGAACGTCCGCAGGACTGCAAATTGCCATCCCAGAATATCTGCTGTCAGCACGAACAGGGCAAGTCCGAAAAACGACAGGCCGGAAGCCGTTGTGACGTACGAAAGGCTGGCGAAACGCTTCGACATCATCCAGTAGTTAACGAGTCGATTCTCCGGACGAGCAGTGAATGGCAGTTCGGTCAGGAAAGATGTGACCGGTCTGTTTTTGAAGGCCGACCATTCCGGGACAAC
>JAGQQS010000709.1 GCA_020426105.1 Planctomycetaceae bacterium | reverse complement strand
GTGAGGCTTTTTTGGTGATGGAATGGTGGAGTGATTGTCTTCATTCAACTCGCGTGGCGAAGAAGAACGTGCGAGAGGCAGGCACTTTGCGTTTAAGGCCCGGCTGGGCCGACACAACCTCTGCCGGGGCCGTGAGGCCCCGGACTGCTGAAGTGTAATTGCCAAAGGCCTGAAAGGCCGACACAATCACAAGTGTGTCGGCCCTCCGGGCCTGAGGATCCAGATCCTCACAGACCGGTGGCTTACGCCACCGGCATTGGATATGTCGGCCCTCCGGGCCTGAAATACAGAGGAATGAACCTCATTCGAGGTCCCAGCAATTTCTGAATCCGCCCAATCTGAAATCTGAAATCTGAAATCTGAAATCTGAAATCTGCCGACTTCGAGACCCTATCTCATGAAACTCAACCATCACACCGGCCTCAAATCTGCCCCTCGCCACGGCTTCTCGCTGATCGAGCTGCTGATCGTGATTGTGATCATCGGGATCCTGATGGCGCTGATTCTGCCGGCATTGCGAGGAGTCACTGGGCGAGCAGCAGTCGTTGAGCAGTCGGCGGAGTTTTCAAAGATTGATACGTCGATCTCGCAATTTGCGAGTGACATGGGTGTCGAACCGTGGAGTGAACTGGTTCTTACAGAAGACACCGCTGTCACCGCATGGGATGCGACACCAGCACTGAGCTTGTCCCGAACTAGAATTCGACGGATGTGGCCTCAGTTCAGTTTTTCCGGCCAGATCGACTTCAATGGCGATGGGCTTTTCACGGGAGATTCAGGCCCGGACGCCACGGTAACATTAAGTGGCAGTGAATGCCTTCTGTTCTTTCTGGGCGGGATTATGAATCGAGACGCAGACGGAAACGGTTCAATAGACGCAGCCGAGGCGGCGCTGCCGCCAGCGTTTGTCGGATTTTCGAAGAACCCGGTCAACCCATTTTCTAAAACCGGCACCAATCGTCAGGGCCCCTGGTTTACATTTGATGTTGGGCGATTTCAGGATAGCGACAACGACGGGATGCCTGAGTACAGCCCGACGCTGGGTGACGCAAAAGTCCCTGTACATTACGCGTCGTCAAACAACGGACAGGGTTATTTCTCGGGCGTTGCGATTTATGTCCAGGCGGACGGGCGGACCCCATGGAATAAGGATGGACATCAACTCATTGCTGCAGGGGCAGATGGTGATTTCGGATTTACGCCGTATCCGTCATCTCCCACACCCGCAACAACCAGACTGGTTTATGCAAATGCAGCCAGTCTCGCGGGACGTTCCCCTCAGGAGTCCGACAATGTCGCGAATTTCAAGCCCGGAAGTACACTAAGTGACTGACACTGGGTGAAGACCGATCTGTGTTTTGGGACCTGCAGCGTCCGCTCCAGCGAATGAATGCTATGCGAAAACAACTCAGAAAAACAGAATCTTCGCTGAACGGTTTCACCATGCTGGAACTGCTCATCGTGATCGCAATCATCGGCGTTCTGATGAGCTTGACGTTTTACGTGCTGAATGGTGTAACAGAGGGTGCGGAGAAAGAAGCGACAACGACGACGATTCACAAAATCAACCGACTTCTGGAACAGAGGATAGAAGCGTTTGATCGCGCCTTCAAGGGAAGTCGCCGCAACGAATACGTTCGGAAAACCGTTGAACTCCTCGCAACTGCGACGGATGGTCGATTTGACTATTTTAGGGTGCATCCGGAAGAGGCTCCGCCAGCGATTGTCATCCTTTCGCGGAAAGCCGCGTTTCGTTCCGAATTTCCCCAGCGGATGGTAGAGTTGATGCTCAAACCGGTGGATGACGCAAATGGCAACGGCATGCCGGACGCTGTCGAAAGCAAGATCGCCGTTCCCGGAGCGCGGGCATATTTAATTGCAGCCGATCAGGCTTCCGCAGCACCAACGACAGGCTTCGAACCTAGCGCAACTGAAATAACCAACCTCGTCAATGCCCGCTGGTCCGGAGGAACTTGCTCAGCAGTGATTGGCGGTGTCTCTACGACTTTCACTTTCAGTGGCAATCAACAGGTGACGGAGAGTTCAGAGCTTCTGTATTACACCCTGGTTGCAGCGGGTTCGTTTGGGTCCTCTTCGGTTGATGCCGACCAGTTTAGTGATCGCGAAGTTGTCGATACTGATGATGATGGTTTGCCCGAATTTGTTGATGCCTGGCAGCAGCCGTTGCGATTTTATCGTTGGCCTACGCGATTGATCGATCCGACCGCTCCAAATCCATTTGACCCGGACTTTGCAGCCATCAACGATAACACCGAAGTTGATTTAACTCCGGACGGGAATGAATCAGACGGTTTGCGTGAAGTGACTGCAATTGAACGGACATACGCATCAAATCTGATCCGCGGATTGCCTGCCGCGCCTTTGGCTTTCGCCGGTTTACCGGCACAGCGCGATATGTTGCTTGTTGATCCAGACGATCCGGTTGGGTTGTTGTATT
>JAGQQS010000708.1 GCA_020426105.1 Planctomycetaceae bacterium | reverse complement strand
TTGTGTTTTTCGTGGCTATCCCGACCGACTGAATGAACGGTGCAGAATACTAACACGATATGGAACAATCGTGCCATGCACGACTACGTTTCACGGTCGCGGCTGCGAAAGTCTAATGGCCACAAAAAACACTAAATTCACAAAAATCAATCGCAGAATGCTGTCCCCTCTTTTCGTGACTTCTAGTGTTTTTCGTGGCTATCCCGACGGACTGAATGAACAGTTCACAATACTCAGACGATATGGAACAATGGAGACCGCTGGTGCCATGCACAACTACGTTTCACGACCTCCAGCTGAGTGCACCGTCGCCGAACCACATCCGCTGCTGGACGCCTCGAACGGACAGTCCACCGGGTAAAGAAGATCCGACCAGGCTTCCAAATTCATCCCGCACCGATTTGCCATCACACGATTCATGCCACCAAAACCAGTTCTCTCTGCAATTCTGAGTCTAATCATCGCATGACAAAGCAGGGCAGTTGTTGTTGATCGTGCCGCAGCCTAGAATCGCGGTCCGCTGCTGAGTTTCGTGTTCAGCACATAACGCTGAAAACATCAGATCAGCACTTCATCGAAAGTTGCCCCATGCCACGTGTGTTCGTCAAAGAACTGAAAGACGGTGATTCCGTCAATGAAATCTACCTGCTCGCCGACAAACAGCTTCGCGCCAATCGCAATGCGAACTTATATCTGCTCGCCACACTTCGTGACCGCACGGGTGTTGTCAGTGGCCTGATGTGGAATGTTGTCGAAGAGACCGTTCAGCATATTTCTGCCGGTGACTACGTTCGCGTTCGCGGTAAAGTACAGTTGTACCAGGGCGGGCTGCAGATGATCATGACACACATTGATCAGGTGCCAGAATCTTCCTGCGACCCGGAAGAGTTCCAGGTACAGGCACAAGCCAACGCTGCACCATTACTGGCACGCCTGAAAGAACTGCTGACGTCGCTGCGCTGCCCGCAACTGCTGACACTCGCTCAGTGCTTTATGGACGACGACGCGCTGATGACCGGACTCTGTGCCGCTCCGGCCGGTGTCAAAGCGCATCATGCGTATATGGGTGGACTAATCGAACACGTCGTCGGCATGTCAGAAGTCGCCGATCGAATCTGCCTGCTCTACCCGGCACTCAATCGTGACTTATTGTTACTGGGCGTCTTCCTGCACGATCTGGGCAAAGTCCGCGAAATGTCCTGGGATCCCACGCTGGCGTACACCGACGAGGGCCAGCTGTTGGGCCACATCAACATCGCGGTCGAAATCCTGAATGACAAACTGAAGCTGGCAGAATCCCGTCTCGGTAAACCCGTCGATAATGAACACATACTGCGTCTGAAACACATGATTCTGAGTCATCACGGAACGCGGGAATTTGGCAGTCCGACCGTTCCCATGACCCCTGAAGCCATCGCCCTGCATCACATCGATAACCTCGATGCAAAACTGCATGAATTCACGCGATCAATCGAAGACGACCTGAACGCAGATTCGGCATGGACACCATTCAATCCACGCAGCGATCGCAAGCTGTTCAAAGGGTACGATCGCGCGAAATAACCGAAGGGCTTTCAACTTACAGTGAGTCCGCCCCAATTCGACTGTTCCCGGTATCAAGGATCACAGTTCAGATCTCCTCAACGGAATCAGGAGACCTTAATTCACCGCTGAATTCCATGCGTCAGGACAGACACGTGCGACGAAAGTCGCGGACGCCATCACCGGGAGGCACGATCGTGCCGATATTCACCACCTTTTTAATCGCCGCGCATGACACATGCGAGTGACGGCAGCCTTTGTCCCACGCCTCAAAACAGAACGAAATCCCAAAAAAATCCGTCATGATTTGTTCCCTCGTGATAAGAATCAGCTGAAGGCATGATTTTGGAGCGAGAGATGGACGAAAAAACGCGGCAGGCAACCCGATACTGGACGCTGGCGCAGCCAGCAGTATCCGCGTTCGTTACGTCTGTGGTTCGCGATTTCAGAGATCGCGATGACGTCCTGCAGGATATCGCCGTAGCCGTCGTTGAGTCGTTTGAGCGGTGGGATTCGGCACGGCCGTTTGTTGCGTGGGCAATGGGAATTGCCCGCAATCAGGTGGGACTTTATCTGCGTCGCCGTCGTCGAGATCGGCAGATGCTGGAGTTTGATACGGAAACAGTCAATGCGCTGGTATCCGCGTTTTCCGACATCGCGGATGAGGACGCACAACCTCAGCTGGATTTTCTGCAGGAGTGTTTGAAGCGTTTGGAAGGTCGGGCTCGGAAGTTATGCGAGCTGCGATATCAACAGGATCTAAAACCTGCTGCAATCTCAAATTTGATCGGCATGACCGCGAACGCTGTCGCCAAGTCACTGGAACGAATTCGTGAACAGTTGCGGGATTGTATTGTTCACAAAGCGGCGGCTCAGGGGACAGTCAGATGAACGAAAAAACGGCATCGCTGATTGATGGTCATCTGGATCATGTGCTGACGCCCGAGCAGCATCAGGAGCTTTCTGAGTGGATCAGGTCGTCGCCGGACAACGCGCGGCGGTTTGCGGCAGCGGCCATGCTGCACGATCGGCTGCGAAATGAATTGATGATCTCAGGCAGCCAGCCGGACGAATCCGGTTGCAGAGTTCGTGAGAACTCTGACACGCCGAACGCTGCAGCAACTCCGAATTCTGACGAATCCGGCTCCGTGACGTTCTTTCGTCGCCGCTCATTGATCGCGTTTCTTTCGACCGCAGCAGTGATCAGCATCGCGATCGTCTTGTTTTTCAAAAGCTTCGGTAACAGCCCGACACTGGCTGCGGCCAGTGAATTACGGCGGCTGATAGAATTGAATGCTCTGCCAATGGACCGCACGTATCAAATCACTGTGGAAGAAACCGTGCTGCCGCGCCGTGGTCGTCGCGGACCGTCGCCTGAAGACGGGAGACCTCCTAAAGCGCCGCTGGACGGAGCGACACTCTATGTGCGTGACGGCCAGCAGTTTGTACTCAGTCGCATCACCGCTGCGGGCCCATTCGTCACAGGGAGCAACGGAAAAGTCAGCTGGGCGGTGCGGCCTGATGGCCCGGTCCGGTACAGCGAAGATCTGAACCGCTTTAACCGCGATGTTCCGGGGCACGAGCATGACATGCCGCTGGTCAATATTCACGAGGGCCTCGCACGTCTGCGTCAGTCATATGAAGTGCAGCTGCTTCCGATTGAAGAGGCAGAATTTCCGGAGCCTGCGACTCGGTTGCTGGTTGCGATCCGGCATCCCGGAGAACGCGGCGCGAAGCGCGTCGAAATCAGTTACGAAGTCGAGAGCGGTCTCATTCGCCAGATGCGATTCATCGAAATGCCTTACGGTCCGCAATCGCTGACTCTGCGTTTGACACTGCTGTCAGAAGCATCACCGGGGGAACATTTTTTCGATCATGAATCTCATCACGACGCAAATCGCCGTGTTGAGGCAGAGTGATCAACAACGTCGGGTGGGACCAGCGAGCAAATACGAGCGCCGTCCCACCATGGTCTGCGCAAAAGTGGCATTTGTTGTGGCCGTTTTGTTTATTTGGGTTTTGATGCCATGAGAACGCTTCATTTTGTTCCCTTTCTCGCCAATCGTTGCTGGAAGTCCCGTCGGCGGAGCGACGGGTGTACCGTACACCCGTCGCTCCG
>JAGQQS010000707.1 GCA_020426105.1 Planctomycetaceae bacterium | reverse complement strand
TGCCTCAGGCTGGAGTTCATCGGCATGAGTCCATTCGGCACATGGCACGATTGCAAGCAACACAAGAAATAGTTGAGTCAGGAGTTTCATCGTCGGGAAGCAACCTAATCCACGAAAACAACGTTCGAAAGCCGGGCCGGAATGCAGCACTGAAAGTGTTTACACACCGCAGCAAGGCGGCGGGATACCCGAATTCCGGATTTGCTTCAACTCAAACGAGTAAGATTTCCACCGGACGAGGGCGTCGCATCAATGTCCGGGTGGTCGTTGTCGGCCGGATCTCCCTTGAAAATGCGACGTTCTTTTTCCCGTCGCGTACCAGCAAACGTTTCCAATGGCAACATGTAGAAACCGGCTGGCCTCGCGAATAGGCACGTGACGCAGTGTTTACGAAAAACACGTCACTGACTGGTGGTTGCCGCGAACGGGGAGCCATACAGCCCTGCCGTCATTAATTCTGCCTCATTCGATTTTCAAAGAATTAATGTCAAATTCAAATTGATCGCGGGCATCTTCTGCACCTGCCCTGATCGACTGCAGCCATTCGTCAGAGGGCCAGTTGAACGGACGAAACCGATCTGCTGTTCCAGTCTGATCGCGATACAGAATGGCACGACCCTGGCTGAGTCCCGCAGCGGCCGGTGTATCAATCAGGCTGGCCGAGTCGGTCTGATTCAGCCGAAACGCAATGCGATTGTCGAATTCGCGCAGGAGTGACGTCGATAACCATCTCATGGCATTGCTGAACGTATCAGCCCAGATCAAAACATGAATGCCAACAACAGGGCCTTTACGAATCAGGTCACCAAGCATTGAGGCAGGTGTTGCGACTTTGGATGACCCGAACCCGGACATTCCGTAGTCATCTTCATCTCGACGAAACGCGCGAAACTGGCCGATGTTCCGAATCGCCAGCAGCAGTTCCCGGCTGTTTGGCGGAGTCTCACCATTTTCTCTGGCAGTCATCTGCTGCCATAACTCTTCAATCACTGCCTCTGCATCATTCGACTCCACCAAACGGAATCTCGACGCAATCTGACTGGTGAACGTTTCCGCAAAATGCGTCTGAGACACACGATCACGGCCATCGTGCAGCAAAATGAATTCTGATGCATTGTGTTCAGGCTCGGTAATCTTTCCAACGGCCCAGCTCACAATTGTGGACGCAATGATCGCGTCGGCCAGGTCTCCCTCCTGCCCCACGATCAGCAGGTTCTGCCCGCCAGATCGTCGAAATTCGATGCACATGGGGGCAGCAATCGCCACTGGCTCCCCAATCCACACAGGCAATGTGTCGATAAAGTGTCGCGTCGCATCGATCGGACTGCTGAGCCAGGCGTTCAGTGGATTACACAGTTCCAGCCGAGGCGCCACATTACCTTCAAAGACGATCATTCTGCTGTCTGTATCGGGTCGACAGTCAGGGCGTTCAATTAATGCCTGAATCATTGACTCTCGCTGCGTTTCTTCAAGCCACGCGATCTGAAACGGATGATTTCCTTCGACCATTCCGTTGGCATCGTTATAGATCGCTTCACCCGGGCGCGTCAGGAGTCTCGCGGCCGAGTTTTCTTCGCTGAGTATCAGATGCGCGTCACTCTCACTGCACTGCAGTGCGATCCTCACCCCCACCTGGCCCATTGTACTTCGTGCCAGCGAATACGCGCCACCCAGTGTCTGTGACCCAAGCAGTACATGAATTCCGAAGGCTCGCCCCTGACGCACCAGTCGATCCAGCAACAATGACGCTCGCGATGAGACACGATCTTCGATCGTAAAGAATTCCTGGAACTCATCGATCAGCAGCAGCAGTCGCGGCATGGTTTCGTCCGGGAACTGGCGTCGAAATGACGGCACATCCTGCACGCCGCGGATGCGAAACAATTCGCCGCGTTCCTGCAGGACTTCGTCGAGACGTTCGAGTACGCTCAGGCCAAATTCACGGTCACTTTCGATGGCAACGACCCGCGCGTGCGGCAACTTGTGGGCGGCATATGTCCGGAACTCGACTCCCTTTTTAAAGTCGATCAGGTAAAACTGGATTTCATCCGGACTGTAGTACAGTGCCATATTCGTGATGAGAATATGCAGCAGCGTGGATTTTCCTGAGCCCGTTTTTCCGGCGACCAGCACATGCTGACTGGTGCCACGCCCCAGACGCATGTACTGCAGCCGTGCAGCTCCGGCACGCCCGATCGGAAAATCGATGCCGTCTGCAGAACTCAGGCTCCAGATGGCGTCCGGTTTGGGAGCAATCCGACTGAAGGAAACTTCGACGCGTCGCGCGTTGCGAGATTGTTCACCGACAGCCCGGACCAGATTGACGTAATCAGCGGATTCCGGTGATGTGATTGGTTCAAAAATAACCTCAGCTGACGATCCACATGCGGGAACCACCGTTCCATCTTTCACTGCGAACCCGATACAACTTTCCTTCAAAACATTGAGATCAAACGAGCGTGGAACCGGCTGATTCGCCGACCAGGCGACGATGGCGTGCACACCGCAACGCGGGCCACTCGTAAGGATACTCGTGAGATACCGCGCAGCTTCCTCCGTAAACGCGGACGGGAAACCTGCCACCACCACAAAATGATACGGTTCCGCAACTTCCCCGGCAGCCGCATTATAATCTTCAATCGTTTCAAATTCACTGCGGAGATAGGTCTGAAACACACTCTCCATGTGTTCGGTCACTGCTTGCAGTCTGTCCCGGATCTGCGTTGCCTCGGTCCAGATTCGATTACTGATCATCAATTCATCGAAATCGGCCAGATGCATCAGCGCGGAAAAACTTTGCCCCAGTCCTGCAGGATCAATGAGCGTAAACTGAACACGCCCCGGCATGATACTCGTCAGGAGCCGCAAAAGAATCGCCCGAATGAATTCCAAGGCCGGTTCACGTCCCATCACGTCGTGCTCAACTGCGATCGATGTATCACCGGGGAAATTCAGGATCGCAGGGAGTTCCAGACAAAGACTGGACTCTGATTCGTCCTGCGAATCGTGTGGAGGTGCAGGCAGAGCAACCAGCAGATTTCCTGCTGACAACGCAGCCGGCAGTGCGGTCGGAACGGTCCAGCTCGAACCTCGCAGATTCGTCCAGCGCGGAATCGAGGCGACTCTTTCACGACTCACGCGGGCGAGTTCAGTGGCTGTCGAAATCAGGGATTGCCATCGCGAGATTGTCTCTGCTTCTTCGGCTTGCAACATCCCGCGGGCCGTGCTGTTGCAGTTAATGAGTTCTGCCGCTGCCCGGTCACGCTCCAATTTCAGTGCCGCCTGGAATTGCGAAGTTTCCTCCTGGCGCCAACGCTCAATCGCGGACTGCTCCCGCGTCAGTTCCGCTTCACTGGCGGCGATCTGTTCATGCAGCAGTTTTTGCTGTCGGGCCACCTGCTCGTGATAAACACGCGTGCGCTCATGCGATTGCTCGGCAGCCGAATTTTGCAGTTTGGCCGAGTTCCGCTCGCGATGCTTCAGCATGGCGTTCTTCCATGCGTCTGCCGCCGCCTCGATTTTCTTCAGTTCCTGCTCACTCTTCTGTGTCCAGTATGCAATGGCGGCCTTTGCATTCGCGGCATGCTGCAGCATGTCGGTAAAGTGACTGCGAAGCCGAGACTGGACCATCATCAGCATCATCGTAGTCGCTAATGCCGTGATTCCACCGCCAATCAATGCCGAAACACCGAGCCATTGCCAGTCCGGACTTCGCAGTTCCGGGTTGAGGTACGAACGCAGATCGGCACGAGCCCCCGTCGTCACGATCGTCACGACGACAAATATCGTGAACGATAATCCGTACAGCCTCAATCCGCAAATCCACTGAGGCAGGCTCTGACTTTCAATCGCATTCGCCGATAAGACCGCCATGTCCGCCTGTGTTGTCGCGAGCGTATGACTGGCTTCACGCCCTTTGACCTGGACATTAGCGGCGGGCATACCAGAGTCTGCCGAAGCATGACATTGTTGCAGATACGATTCCGTCTCGTTGACCCTGGCCGCCAGATCAGCCATTCGCTGGTCAATATTCACACGCTGCGTTTCAAAAATATCTCTCGCTCGCTCAGCTTCGCGCGCGGGAGTATCTTCGTGTTCTTCGTCGCACACGGACTGCAGTACCCAGAGCTCACTTTGGAGTTTCTGCTGAATTGCTGCCAGGTCACTCTTGTAGTTGGCGGCACACTCATTCAGGCGGCAGTCGTGCGCAGAATTGGCGGTCGCGCGGATTCCGGTGATACGGTGTTCCAGCTGCAGCAGACGATCACTGAATTCCCGCGCGATCCGTTCCTGCTGGTTTCGCGTTTCTGTTTCATGGCGGAGATGAATTTCCTCCTGCTGCTGTCTTTCGCCTTCATCCAGTTCTTCCATTCGCTGCCGAATTACATGCAGCTTATTCCGGGCGTCCGCGCACTGCGTACGGAGAAACTCAAGTTCAGACACCTGCGATTCGAAAGTGATTGCGGCAGTCATTGAGTCGATCTTTTAAACTGTGACAAATCCATAGCCGCCTGGACTCTTACCGAATACGACAGTAACGCTCCGGCAATTTACAGGAGTTTGGCGTGTCCGAAAACAAGAGGTTCCATTGGAAACGCGAATTTGTTGCAGTTCTCCGACTTCTTTTCCCGCATTCCAGGAGATGCGGTTTTTAGTCCACGCGCGATGGCATTGACCATCCGGGAATGGAACGCATGGCACCATAGTTTGAGATATTGAAGGTTGGATTCCGGACAGGACGATATAAACGGCCGCTGCGAGGAGAATCGGCCTGTGTGTATACATACAACTCAAACGGGTCCCAGACAATAATCTCATCCCGGCAATCGCCTGTAACGTCCAGGACCATGTAACACATGTCCGGGTGTCCGTCGGCCGGAAATTTCAAAACTCGCCGGCCCAGACCATCGTAAAGACCACCGTATTCAGTATTCGGCGACAGGCACCAGAATTCTTCTTCATTGCCGGTCCAGTTCACAGGCAGACAGACGGAGCCGTGGTTCGACGGTTCAAAGTCGTGATAGAGTTCGCCTTCCGCGTTGTAAAAATGTGCGATGCCCTGATTGCCCCAGTAGTTGTGCACGAGAATCTCGAGGCCCGGAAGATCAGATCTGAAGTTGGCGACCGTCAGATTTTGCGCATGACCAATCCGATGTCGTTTCAGAATTTTTCCCTGAAGGTCTGCTATATAGAATCCTTCGTCGCTTGCCGCACACAAAACACGAATGTCGCCCGGCTGCTCCGGGTGCAGATCAACTGCTGTTACCGCATCCGCATGATCGGTGATTTGAGAA
>JAGQQS010000706.1 GCA_020426105.1 Planctomycetaceae bacterium | reverse complement strand
GTGCATTCGCACACATTTCTGTACGTGGTGGAAAGCCTGGGATTGAACGAAGGTGAGATCTTCAACATGTACCGGGAAATTCCGGCCATCGCGAAGAAAGACGCTTTTGAAATGGAATTGACGGCAGAAGTCATGTCCGACGGATTTTCGACGGATACCATCGAAGGTCAGCAGATGTTCCTCAAGAATCTGATTGGCTTCTACGTGATCATGGAAGGCATCTTCTTCTACAGCGGATTCGTGATGGTGCTGTCGTTTCACCGGCGTAACCTGATGAAAGGGATTGGAGAACAGTTCCAGTACATTCTCCGGGACGAAACCGTTCACATGAATTTTGGCGTTGATCTGATCAACGGTATTAAGTCTGAGAATCCAGGATTGTGGACACCACAGTTCCAGGAAGAAATGATCGATCGCATTCGAACAGCGGTTGAACTGGAAATTGAATACGCGGAAGGCTGCCTGCCACGCGGAGTCCTGGGACTCAATGCAGAATCGTTCCGCGACTATGTTCAGCATATTGCCGACCGCCGTCTGGAACGCATTGGCCTGCCGACGCAGTATGGTTCGCCAAATCCTTTCCCATGGATGAGCGAAACGATTGACCTTTCCAAAGAAAAGAACTTCTTTGAAACCCGCGTCAATGAATATCAGAGCGCAGGTTCTTTGAGCTGGGACTGAGTCAGGACCGAAACCGCTGATCTGCAGATCTTGAAGCCCGATTCGGTTTTTGAACCAGTCGGGCTTTTTCCCATTATGGACGCGGTGTTTCTTTGCCACGGTCCTTGACGAAAGCCCATCAAAAGCGTCTTATACTCGACGCGTTGCTGAAATCTACGCGGCGAACGGAACGGCTTAAGCCGTCCGAGACACACAATGTAACTCGGTGGGCTGACACCCACCGCTCGCCAGGTCGCTTCAGCATTAACCGCGTCAGGTAAATCTTGTCCTCCCGGCTCCGCCGCATTACATGCTCGCCCCCAAAAGGATCTCAACATGTCCGAACTTACCGTCAATCGTCGCGCGATGCTCCAACTTACTTCATCGGCAGCCTTCGCCGGGTTGTTGCCGTCCGAGATCTTGTTTGCGACGACGATCAGCTCCGGCGGAACTGCGCTTGTGCCGGCGGACGCTCGCATTGGAGCGCTGAAGGATTTGAACGGATACTTTCCGTTTCAGCCTGCGAAGTCGGTCGAGGAATGGAATAAGCGGAAAGAATTTCTGCTGCGTCAGCTCAAAGTCGCGTGTGGTTTGTGGCCCATGCCCGAACGGCCGGCGATCAGCGCGACGGTGCATGGTCGTGTCGAACGCGACGACTACACGGTGGATCGTGTCTACTTTGAAAGCAGCCCCGGGTTACTGGTAACAGGAAATCTGTACCTGCCCAAAAACGCCAAAGGAAAGCTGCCGACGATTCTGTGTCCGCATGGACACTGGCCAAACGGCCGATTTCACGATCATGGCGATGCGATCAAAAAAGAAATCGCGTCGGATGCGGAGAAATTCGAGATTGGGGGTCGGCATCCGGTCCAGGCACGCTGTGTTCAGCTCGCCCGCATGGGATGTATGGTCTTCCTCTACGATATGCTCGGATATGCGGACGGCAGCTCGTTTACTCAGGGACTGGCCCATGGATTCAGCAAGCAGCGTCCGGAACTGAGCTCACCGGAAACCTGGGGGATGTTCAGCGCCCAGTCAGAACTGCGGCTATGGAACGCATTGGGACTGCAGACATGGAATTCGATCCGGATTGTGGACTGGCTGTCTTCGAGGCCTGATTGTGACACAACGCGAATCGTAGTCACTGGTTCAAGTGGTGGCGGCACGCAGACATTCATCCTCGCGGCCCTTGATGAACGCATTGCCGCCGCATTTCCTGCCGTCATGGTTTCGACTGCCATGCAGGGGGGATGTACCTGCGAAAATGCATCGTATCTGCGCGTGAACACAGGCAACATCGAAATGGCGGCGCTCATCGCACCGCGCCCGGTTTCCATGAGCGGGGCCGATGACTGGACGGTCGAAATTGAAACCAAAGGACTTCCGGAACTCAGGCAGCACTATGCCATGCTGGGCGCTCCGGATAACGTCCATGCCAAATACTTCAAGTATCCGCATAACTTCAACCAGCACAGTCGGATGATGATGTATAACTTCTTCAATCGCACGCTGAATCTGGGATTCGACGAAATTGTCGAACGCGACTACACCCCGTTGTCAGTCGCAGAGGCCACGGTCTTTGATGCAGAACATCCGGCTCCGGAAAAAACGGAGGCCACGGAAGTGGCGATTCTGCATGCTCTCGATGCTGCACAGCAAAAGCTCATCGCGGCACTCGCACCGCATGATGCGGTAAGTCTGAAAGAGTTCCGCCGTGTGATCGGTGGTGCTTATGAGGTAATGATTGGTCGTGCGCTGCCCCCGGCAGGATCCACGCATTTTGAAAAGTCGGATGAAATTTCACGCAACGGCTTTCTGGAGTTCACCGGGACCCTGCAACTGAAATCACACGGGGAAGAATTACCCACAGTATTCCTGCTGCCGCAAAACTGGAATCGTCAGGTCGTGCTGTGGTTTGATCTTCAGGGGAAAAAACAACTCTTCGCCGCAGACGGCCAGCCGAATGCTCAGATTGCAAAACTGATCAAAGCGGGTTTCGCGATCGGCAGTCCGGATTTGTATCTGACCGGTGATTTTACCGAAAATCATCAGCCGGTGGCACAAATGCCTGTCGTTGCGAACCCCCGGGAGTTTGCGGGTTATACGCTCGGATACAATCATCCGCTGTTCGCGCAGCGAGTACACGATGTTTTGACGTGTGTTTCTAACACGAAATATCACGAACAGAATCCGGAGAAGATTCATGTCGTTGGCGTCAACGGAGCGGGCATCATCGCCGCTGCCGCCGGAGCGATTGCTGGAAACGCGGTGACCTCGATCGCGGTCGACACGGAGGGCTTTCGCTTTGCATCGATCACAGAAATCCGGGACGTCAATCTGTTGCCCGGTGCAGTGAAATACGGCGACGTCCCGGCCATTCTGGCTTTGTGTTCGCCCACAAAACTCGCCGTGGCGGGAGAGACAGCGACTTCCGTTGCGTTGGCTCAGGCGGCCTATTCCGCAAGCGCCGCGACGGCAGAATTCCTGCCGACGTCTGACGATG
>JAGQQS010000705.1:3036-9278 GCA_020426105.1 Planctomycetaceae bacterium | reverse complement strand
GAAACAATCAACTTCGCCCACATCTTGCAAAACTCCCCGCGGAAAACGTTCAACCGAATTGAATACTAAAGTTCAGTTGGGTATTCCGCAATCTCAATTCGCGCACAATGTATTTCGAACGCGTGGGTCACCACACGCAGTCGATTCCGTTAAAATAACTGCCATCCTCATGCAGTCCATGGTGCGCAAAAGCCAGGCCACTGCGAAATCTTTTGCTCTGTAGCGGACCCGCGATGATGCTTTCTTCGATGGAAGCAACGGCAGATGCTATGCACCGTAAAGATTGATCCAGCTGACGAGCTCCCCGTAAAATGGGACCATAAAAGCTCGGCTTCCAGCGAACTCGCACCAGTTTTAGCAGTTTTAACGAATCAACGGCTTTCTTTACGAAAGGGGCTAAGGCGACTACCATTCAGTCTGGGGAGTGGTCCCTCTGAGGCAGCAATGGAATGTTTCATACAACACTCAAATTAATTGCCAGAGTTACAACAGAATTATTCACGTTGGATAAGATTCGTGGTAACTCTGGCTGGCACGATGCGGCCACTTTGAAATTACGGGATCCGGGTCGTGACAGCGTATAGACCTTGAAGCTGCCATGTATTGGGCTTGTCGTCCAGCCCCCGTGACTCGTCTCCCTTTTTCTGTTCACAATCCATGATGGAGGCTCTTCGGCATGTCACGATTGCAAATTCTCTGCGGACTCGCAGCCTGTAGTGCAGTACTTGTTTCCGGGAAGGCAGATGCTCAAATCCATCGTCACGGCCACAACGACCTGGTTCAGCACGGAAACCATCTCGATGTTGTCCATCATAATGGCCGACATTTTGGAAACAGCAACTGGAATTACGTGGTTCCCTCGTATCACGGAGGTCATCAACATACTGGATCGTTTTACGTGCAGGGCAATGTGCATTACTACACGCCGACACCCATTGTTCGTGTGAGTACTGCGGAGTACCAGTCGGCGCAGTTGCCACCCGTGCAAGTCGCTCAACCAATTCAATTACAATTCGGCGGGTTCGCCCGTTGCGAGGATCTGGCGGGAAGACTTGAGACAGAAGCCAATCGGCTTTGCCTCGATATGTTTTACAATTACCAGCACAATCCTGGCTTTCAGGAGACTTACAAGGAAGCGTATTCACTGCTCGAGTCTGCCAAATACGTGCACGCCAAACAACACCAGGGAGATCGGGAGGCGATTCGACACCACGTTACGCAAATGGACGGGCTTCTGCACCACGTACAGGGAGAACTCCGGCAGTGGTCACGGCATCATGTGCGTCAGGTTGCGGTCGGTGGCATTATCGAAAAATCAAGTGCGGTTGAAGCGATCCTGCATCATCTTTGCTACGACGTTGGCATCGAACCGCACGGTGACGACGAACCAGCTCCAGCGCCCGCCTTCAGCGAAGAACAGGCGCCAGCTCCGGGCGGCGTCATCAATTCACCACCTCCGCCGGGATTTTAATTTCGACAAAGGCAGGCAGAGACGATCGGACCGCAGCGGATTCGGGACCACGGAAACGCTGTCGTCGCATGGGATTTCGTGAGCGCCGCGTACGCGCCCAACAGGATTGTGCGACGCGGGTGATCACTGTTATGTATCGAGGGCAGATGCGACTTCGCTGAATTCATCCACAGCAGCATCCTGCGTAATTGTTCGATCACGCAGCATCGCGATGCGGCCGGTGCGGACCATTTCCAGAATGCCAAATTCCCGCATGCGTTCGATAAACGCTTCGATTTTGTTTTCGCGACCGGAGATTTCGATCATCACATGTGTCGCTCCGACATCGACAATCCGACCTCGAAAGATATCCACAAGTTCGCGAATTTCGCCGCGGCGGCCATTTTCAGTGGTCACCTTGATCAGCATCAAGTCACGTTCCACGAAATCATGGCCTGAAAAGTCCTGCACCTTGACCACTGTAATGATCTTGCCCAGCTGCTTTCGCACCTGATCAAGGGTTTTTTCATCGCCGTTCACCACAAACGTGATGCGGGAAAAATCGGGATTCTCTGTCGCTCCGACGGCAAGACTGTCAATATTGTAGGCGCGAGATGCCAGCATGCCTGAAATGTGGGCCAGAACGCCCGGTTGGTTCACAACCAGAGCCGAAAGAACGTGTTTCATATCCAGAGACTTTCGAGAATTCCGTCGTCAGCTACAATGACGGTCACACAATCACCCTGATCGCGCGACGCTGGGGAATCATACGCCGGAAAAAATCGAAGAGAGCTTCGTTTCGTTCGCGGGTTCAGACACCGGGCCGACTGCCGGGAAGTGTACGCCGACCGCCTGCGGTGGGCAACTATGGATTGTTACTGCCATTAAAATCCTGGAAAATCCCGGATGCGAAATCACTTCCGTTTGCTGAATGAGTTCAATTGTGGCTGGTCGGAATGATACGGAAATTCAGAGTGACGACGATCGCGAGAGGTCGAGACGCTTAAGCCTGCAGGGAAACACGCCACCAGCCACAATCGAAGGCTATTCCATCGTGCGTCGACTGGGAACAGGAGCCTACGGAACGGTCTGGCTGGCTCGGGAAGATCGCACGGGGCGTATGGTGGCGATTAAATTCTATCCCCATCAGCGCGGTCTGAACTGGTCGATGCTCAGTCGGGAAGTTGAGAAACTTGCCGCCGTTTACACATCGCATAATATCGTCCGACTCCTCGATGTTGGCTGGAACGCAGAACCCCCTTACTTTGTGATGGAGTATGTGGAGAACGGATCACTGGGAAGTTTCCTCGCGCGTGGCCGACTGTCCGTCGATGATTCGGTTCGAATTGTTCGTGAGATTTGCAATGCGCTGATTGATGCACACGGGGCCGGAGTACTGCATTGCGATCTCAAACCAGATAACGTTCTGCTCGACGGACAAATGCACGCGAGGCTTTGCGATTTCGGGCAGGCACGCATGTCGCATGAGCACAGTCCCGCGCTGGGTACGCTCTACTACATGGCGCCCGAACAGGCAGATCTCGATGCCCTGCCCGATGCCAAATGGGATGTATACGCCGTCGGTGCATTGTTCTATCACTTATTGACGGGCAGTCCGCCGCATCGATCTGAAGCCACGCAGCGGCAACTCGAAGCTGCAGATACCCTGGATGAACGCCTCAAGCTCTATCAGAAAATTATCTGCAGCAATGGTCCGCCCGTCAGCCATCGTAAGATCAAAGGCGTAGACGGTCGTCTGGCCGATATCGTCGATCGCTGCCTCAACCCGATTCCCTCGAACCGTTTTCCGAGTGCTCAGGGAGTTCGCGATGCGCTGGATGAACGAGCCCGAATTAAATCTCTCCGCCCATTGTTGTTGTTGGGAGTTCTGGCTCCGGTGCTGCTTATGGGGGCCATGCTGCCGATTTTCATGAATGCGATGCATGACAATTTGCGGAACGCACTGGAACAGATAACGACCCGCGCCCTGGAAAGTGATGCCTTGTCCGCAAGACTCCAGGCCGCAGCGCTCGACCACGAACTCCGCGACCGCCTGGAGGAACTGGAGAACATTCTGGCAGACAGTGAACTGGCGGAAGCGCTCGAAGCATCGCTGGACCGGGATTCCAGCGCACTTGTGGGTGAAGTTCGTCAGTTTGAAAAAGATAGTGCGTCTGTTCCTCCGCGCTGGCTTGCGCTCCTTGATGCGGCGTGGGCACGTTCGCGTGTGACCAACGAAGCGCATGACCGTGGCGTGGATACCAGCTGGTTTCTGAATCATCGTGACGGAATTCAGGTTTGGCGACGGGAGTTCAGTGATGTGACGCTGGGGAAAGACTTTTCCTATCGCGACTATTTCCACGGACGTGGTGAGGACTTCGAAACGGATCGAATTCCGGAAGACATTGAACCTCTGAAGCGGCCGTACGTGTGTAACGCCTATAAAAGCACGACGACTGGGCGTCAAACGGTAGCATTAAGCGTGCCCGTCAGAAATAAAGTCGGTGAGGTCATTGCTGTCCTGTCGCGCTCGGTCCACCTCGGAGATCTGCAGGTACGCATGGGCCGCCTGATTCAGCAACCAGATGCGGACAGCGTGCAACGCGTCATTGCACTTGTCGAATCCCGTGACAAAGAAGAATGGCGACTGCTCGACCATCCTTACTTAACCGAGAGCGTAATTCATGCGGCGGAAAGTAACAATACTGACGCCGCGATGCTGGAGAAACTGTCGCTGGACTCATCGACCGTCAAAGCCATCCAGATATCTCAGGCGAAAGACCGCTCATCAGAAGTGCGACTGGAACTGTATAAAGACCCCGTCGGCGGACTGCCGGATTCGGCCGCAGCCGTTTATCAGGGAGACTGGCTGGCTGCCATGGCGCCAGTCAGCGATGTCGGGTGGATGGTGATCGTCCAGGAACGGCGCGATGCCGCACTCGTACCAGTGCAGTTTGTCGCGGAACGTGCAAGTCGCCAAACATGGCTTTCCGTGCTGACGACCGCAGTCGCGCTGATGGCTGTCATCTGGTCCTTCGTCTGGCGTGCTTACAGTCGCGGTTGATCCGTCGTGATCCGCCCAGGCGGCGAGTTACCAAACGTGGATTTTTCACAAAAATGTCTGGCACTGCACGGTACTGCCAGTGATTTCAAAGGCGTGTACCATCATTCCCCATGGGATTTGCACCACCTCACAAGCCATGATTGTGGAATGCCGATGTGACAAACGTCGACGCGTCCCAGCCAGCGGGCTGCGTGTTCAAATTGGAATCCGCTTTTCTTCGCCACAAACGTCACAGTAATGTCGGCTCGTACGGCCACACCGCAGGGCTCACCCGTATCGGCGTTCAGGCCCGAAGGCACATCCACCGACATCACCCGCGCAGACGATCGATTCACGGCTTCTGCGATTTCATCGTAGGGAGCACGCAGGTTCCCGTGAGTGCCTGTTCCGAGCATGGCATCAACAACCCAGTCGGCGGCTGTCAGCCCTGCTATGACAGTTTGCACGGCTCCGGAATCGCTGGTCTGGACCCCAATTCCGCAGTTGCGAAGAATCCGGAGGTTTGAGTCTGCATCGCTGGTCAGTGTCTTTTCGGAACGCACGAGGTGAACTTCGCATTCGGAACCATTTGCAGCCAGCAGCCGTGCCATGGCCAGCCCGTCGCCACCGTTATTCCCTGGGCCACACAGAATGATGATACGCCCTTGCGGATTGCAGCTTTCCAGGACCTCGCAGGCCCCGCGTGCAGCATTCTCCATCAGAATCAGGCTGGAGATTCCCAGCTCCTGCACAGCCGCGGCATCAATCTGGCGAATCAACGCAGTTGCAAGATATTCCATCAAACCTCCTCAATTCATGACTCGTGCGCCGTCAAGTCTCAAAAAGGGGACAGGAACCAACTGCGAAAGGGCCGAAGGGGCCTGGGCCCGATCAGTTCCTGACCTCTCTTCTGAGACGCGACACCTGTTTTTAAGGCTGCCAGAGGACTCGCTAAATTTTAACGGACCGTGAGAGGCCAATCTGTTTGAGTGTTCTACCTGATCCGCATAGACTCCGCACGTGCACAACCCAAATCCCGGGCGACAGGGTGCAGTGGCGGAATTCGGTCGTCCTTCAAGGCGGCCGATTCCGGGAGGGCTCAGCTCCTGCTGAGCTGTAAGTTTCCTGCGTGCAATGACTCGTCAGGAGCCTCGCCGTCCCACGTTGCCAATCATCCGCGACTATATTCCCCGGGCGATCTTGTTGTGATGTATCGTACAGACATAATTTTCTCAATTTGTTTGATTGTTGAAGAGTGTCCTGAGTGATTGACAGTTACAATGATCGCTGGGCTCTGATCACAGGCGCGTCCTCCGGGATCGGGGCGGAATTTGCTGCGCAGCTGGCTGGTCGCGGCATGCATCTGATTCTGGCCGCTCGACGAAAAGATCAGATGACGGCACTGGCAACGGATCTCAATACGCGGCATGGTACGCGATGTCATATCGTCGCGATTGATCTCGCTGAGGCCGAAGCAAGTCGACGGTTGTACGAAGAAATCCGGCGACTCAATGTCGACGTTGAACTGCTCGTCAACAACGCAGGCATCGGACTAATAGGCCAGATTGAAACAACCACGCCGGAGGAAGTTCGCCGACTGTTGAACGTGAACTTACTGACACTCGCCGATCTGACATATCGCATCCTGCCGGGTATGCTGCAACGCAGACACGGCGCGATCATCAATATGTCGTCTCAGGCCGCATTTCAGCCTGTCGCGTTTATGGCAACTTACGCGGCGAGCAAATC
>JAGQQS010000705.1:0-2965 GCA_020426105.1 Planctomycetaceae bacterium | reverse complement strand
TGCCCCGGGGCGACGAGGACCGATTTCTTCGATAAGGCCGGGGCACCCGGCTGGCTGGAAAAACATACCTCCGTCACACCGGCAAAGGTGGTGCGAAATGCACTGAAAGCCATGGAGAAACGTCGCCAATACGTTGTCCCCGGCTGGAAGAATTACCTCGTAACCCTACTTGTTCGGTTTATGACTCGCCGCACTGCCGTCAACGAATCGAAACGGTACTTTCGCCCCAAAAAAAACCTTCCGGAAAGCAACGCTGCCACAAACTCGCCTGACGGCACCGCCACTGCGAATTGATCCGCTTGCCTATGTTCCAGTTCTTCCTAAATCCCTGGCTCTTGTTCGGACTCGCAGGCATCGGTCTGCCGATTCTGGCCCACTTGTTGAGTCGCCGGCGGTATGATGTAGTCGAATGGGCGGCGATGCAGTTTCTGAACCCGTCCAGGAAAACTCGCCGCCGACTTAAACTGGAAGAGTTGCTGCTGTTGCTGGTCCGCATCGGCCTGATCTGCCTCATGGTGCTGTCCGTCACGCGCCCCTGGATCCCCGGTGGCTGGCTGAGTGGACATTATTCGGCCGGTTCCCGTACCGTGGTGATCGTCATCGATGGCTCAAATTCAATGTCCCGAACGGACGGTCCCAATTCGATCCATCAAAACGCATTGCGGCAAGCCAGTCAGTTTCTGCAGACACTGGGAGTTGGCGACAGTGTTGCACTGATTGATGCACGTGATCAGCCCCGCGCTGTCATTGAATCACCACTGAGTGATCTGGGATTAGTGGAACAGGAAATTCGCCGCCTGCCACCTCCCGGCGGGGCCTGTGGGATCCTTCCGGCTCTCGAGAAGGCCATCGCCATTCTGGGGCGTTCCAGTGATTCTTCCCGGGAGGTCGTCGTCTTCTCAGATCAGCAGGCAAACAGCTGGCGCTCTGAAGATGAGGCCGAATGGGCTCGGTTTGATGACCTGATCAGGTTTCCGTCGGTTCGCCCGCATGTCTGGCTTGTCGATGTATCGCCTCATTCCGGAGTCTTCGAACGGAATATTTCTGTCGGACGCATTGAGCTTTCCAGAGAAATGACTGTGCCCGACTTTGCCGTCCGACTGCAGGTCAGGATTCACAATGATTCGAGTTCCGAGGCGAACGTGCCACTGAGACTTCTGCTGGATGGTCAGCCACTCGCAGATAAACATCACGCCGCGTTAGTGCCCGCTCTTGGTGACGCTGTTGTTCAGTTTGAGTATGCCTTCCGCACTGAAGGGACGCATGTGCTGAGTGTCGAAGCCGAAATTTCAGACGAAGCCGTCGCAGCAGACAACGTTAGTCATGCGGCTGTCCGCGTCGAAAAGTCTCTTGATGTATTACTCGTGAACGGAACACCATCGCCAGCACCGGAAACACGGGACACTTTTTTCGCGGAACTTGCATTTGCGCCGCTCGAGGGAAAACCACCATGGGTAAAGACAAGACTTGTCGAAGCCGCCGAACTCGTGCCTGACGATTTCCAGTCAGCCTCAGCAGTCATCTTCTGCAATTGCCCGGCGATCTCATCAAATGTTGCTCAGGCAGCAATGGAGTTCGTCGCCAGTGGCAATGGACTGTTCATTGCATGCGGCTCTAATACGACGCCGGAGTCATTCCATGCGAATTTCATTGCATCAGGACTAATGCCACAGCTTCAGCTCCTCCGCACTCGCAAGGCTCCTCCTCAGTCGGAACAGATGATCCGGGTCGCTCCGCTGAGTCTACAGCCCGGGTGGTTGGATCGTTTCCACTCTGATCCCGCCCGCAGCTTTCTCAAAGCGACTTTCGATGCGTGGTGCATTGTCAGAAGCGGGCCGATAAATTCGCATTCCAGCCCCGCTGATCCGGCTCCGAATACGACTTTAGATCCGACAGTAAATTCAGCCAGCAAAGCTCTGAAGAAGTCCGAGCTTTCAAATGCTCCGCTCACGTCGGCACCCGTTGTACTGGCGTCTTTGACGAGTGGAGACCCACTGTTGCTCGAATCGCGATGCGGAGACGGACTTGTTCTGACTATGACGACATCATTGGATCGCAGCTGGACAGACTTGCCGACTCGCTCTGACTTTGTTCCATTTCTGCACGAGGCTGTGTTTTATGCAGCGTCATCCCGCAGCCATTGGAATGTCGATTTTGGCGAACCGCTGATCGCTCGCTTCCCTCGGATGAATAGCTCTGACATGCGACCGGAAGCTGGCCAATTCGACGAAGCCACTCCTGACTCTGCCGACAGCACTGTCACGTTTAAAACCCCGGGAGGAGACACCTCTGAGGTAACTCTGACAGGTAGCACTGCGGAGAAAATATGGATTGAGCCTGACAAAGACACGGGAGTCGCAGTCTTCAGAGAAACTTTCGTCCCGGGAGTTTATTCGGCGACGACGGCTGCCGCTGCAGCAGAAAATTTCCGCGACGATTTTTATGTGGTGAATTATGATCATACAGAGGACCAGCAGACACCGCTGACAGCGACCGACCGGGCACGCCTTACGACCAATGACCGAATTCGATTCTCCTCATCGATTGAGGATCTGGCTGAGCGAATGTACCGATCGGAAAGTATCACAGAGCTCTGGTCCGCGATCCTGGCGTTCTTTCTTTTTTTTCTGGTGCTTGAGCTTTACCTGACCGGCCGCATAATTCGCCAGGGCTACGGTAACGAGTCGTTAACGGTGTGATCCAGGGGTTTCAGCTCCGCTGCCTGAATTCGCGTTGGTTGATTGCGAATCACATGACGCGCTGCTAGCATACGGTCATCCGGGAATTAGCGCAGTCTGGCTAGCGCGCTTGGCTGGGGGCCAAGAGGTCGCAGGTTCAAATCCTGTATTCCCGATTTGTTTAAGTCCTTGCCGTTCTTCACTTTAGAAGAAACCAGTCTTCTGACTGTGCGGCGTGAAACGAGGTTACTACCCGTTTCCGTACCCCTTTTCCAGGGAACCGCAAT
>JAGQQS010000704.1 GCA_020426105.1 Planctomycetaceae bacterium | reverse complement strand
CCCGACCACTGGCATGCCCTGATGACGATTGACGCCTGCAAAGCCGGCAAGGACGTTTATTGTGAGAAGCCGCTGTCTCTTTCGATTGCCGAGGGCCGACGTATGGTACAGGCCGCCCGGGTGAACAACCGGATTGTGCAGACTGGATCGCAGCAGCGGTCGTCCTCTGAATTCTGGCGTGCCTGCATGCTCGTACGCAATGGTTTAATTGGTGATGTGCAGGAAGTTCACGTTGGGATTCCCGGACCGAATCATCCCGGTTCAATCGGCCCGGAAGAAATGGTGCCGCCTGAACTCGATTATCAATTGTGGCTTGGCCCGGCACCGCTGAAGCCCTATCACAGCAAGCGGGTCCACTACAATTTTCGCTTTTGGTGGGATTATTCCGGCGGTCAGATCACCAATTTCGGGGCTCATCATCTGGACATTGCGCAGTGGGGACTGGGTATGGACGACAGCGGTCCGGTATCAGCCGAAGGCACCGCTGAATTCAATCCTCAGATGTTACATGAGGTGACAGAAAAATGCCGGATCCTGTTCACGTATGCGAACGGTGTCCGGATGATACTTGGACAGGGGCAACAGGATATCGCTGAAGGAACCACGTTCATTGGGACAAAGGGCCGTGTGGCTGTAGGACGAGGAACTTTGACGACCGAGCCGGCGGAATTGGCTCTGACTCACCTGGATGCTGCCGGTCTGACTCAGCTCTATCGGAGCGATGATCACACGGTGAACTTTTTGGACTGTATGCGCAGTCGTGAATTGCCTGTTTGTGATGTCGAAATCGGTCATCGCTCTGCCACTGTATGCCACCTTGGAAATCTCGCGGCTCGACTTGGACGTCGAGTGCAGTGGAATCCTGCTGAAGAAATCTGTCTCGGCGATGCAGAGATGCAAAACATGATCGACAGACCCTATCGGGCGCCATGGAAGCATTAAATCCACGGCGTTATTCAGATCTGTGTGGCCGCGTGAGATCGAAGCGTTCCGTCGTACGGCAATAGGACGTACCGCCCAGTCGGCCGATCAGATCCAGCAGACCTGCGTCCGCCTGACCGGTGTCATTCATAATCGATTCGTCGAGGTGCAGTCGCAGAATTCTGCCTACCACGATATTGGCACCTCCCGGCCCTGCGTCGAGTGCCAGATGGTGCATTAGTTCACATTCGAGGCACGCGGGTGAAGCCTGTACGCGGGGCGGTCTGACAATGTCAGATGGGGCGGTTGCGACGCCCGCGAGTTCAAATTCTGATTCACCAGGCGGCAGCTCCGCCGAACTCAGGTTCATCGCTTCTGCCAGCCGATACGGAACCACATTGATGACAAATTCGCCGGTATCAAGAATATTCCGCAGTGTGTCTTTAGGTGTTCCGTCACGGCGATTCGCGGGACAAAACAGCACGCTGGGCGGCTTTGCTCCGACACCCGTGAAAAAACTGAAGGGGGCCAGATTGGTGATGCCGGACAACGCCACGGTTGAGACCCATGCAATGGGCCGGGGCGCAATCACACGAATCAGATGCTGATAAACTGCCGATGCTGCGGCATGCTCGGGATTGACGTTCATATATCGTTTCAGGGCACAATCCGTCAGGCGACCTTGTCGAGGGGAATTAAGCGAGGAATCGCAATTCGCAGGCCGACCACATGGCCGCATTGAGCCTGCAATTCAGCAAAACTCAGTCGCAGAAACCCCAATAAGTTTTCCGGGATCTGCATTTGCAGATATTCCCTGGCAAATATCGCCATCTGTTGATCATAACCCTTCTGGCTGCCGGTATGCATGTAGCAGGCACCGCTGAAACGTCGAATGTCTCCGTTGAATCGGGGACTGATATGATAGAGCTCATGGAAAACGGTGATCAGTTTTTCTTCGAAGGACAGGTTGAGGAATCGGGGCAGGAAGAAAGTAAGAATATAGAGCGCTTCCCGGCCCTGATGTTTCACACGCTGCACGGTCCACAACCTGCCTCGACGCCGCTCGGTAATCGCCCCGCCTTCAAATCGCAGAGGTGTGAGGCGAGCCTGAATACCCCATTCGACGGGCGAACGCGTCTGCGCAAATGTAACCGCCACCTCCGGCATGCGTATGTGCCGGAATTCCACGTGTCTTCGGCAGATATCTTCGCACAGAGCTGTCATTGCCCGGCAGAAATCAAACTGTGGCGTCACTCTTGTTCCTCTCCCGATCCCTCGGAAGTTGCTGCACTTCCTGTCTGACCAATCAACCTGCGACGGGGAAGCGTAAATCGAAGTGCCGATTTCGACAAGTTCAACCATCACCAGCACTCAAGGCGGATCAATCCACGAGAGCCTTGTTGCAGTCATCGTCGTTTCACCTGCGACCGACAGAAATAAGCAATTTCCTGGAACTCGAAGATGTCTGAGGCAAATTCGCGTTGTGTCATGAACACATTCGCGATAAAACCGTCTGGCTGGTTCTTGCTGTCCCTGATCGGACTCAGAAGTTCTTTCAGTTTTAGGTGCTGCCTTGCAGAATCACCCATACAAGCCGGGCGATCTCGTCATTTACAAGCTCCCGAAACAAGGTCCCACGCCGGGGCCGCGCGCAAGTTCTATTCATCCATCCCGAGGTGGAGAAGACTACAGTTACGTCGTCGGCAAGTATTGGATGGTGGCCGAAGTTCTGCCACAAAACCAGCTGCGATTGGTGACCCGCCGCGGAAAATATCGGGTCGTGTCTGCGGACGATCCGCTTCTCAGCAAAGCCGGGTGGTGGCAACGATTTCGACATCGGGGACGATTTCCCGCTCCCGAATTGCTGCAGCTCGTACGTGCCGATCCACATCCGGGGTAAAGGGCGACATGCTCAATTCACTCCAGACGACAATCTTTGATGCAGATGTCACCTCGCGGTCGGAACTGATCTCACCTGGCAACTCATTGCGGTTGTACGGGGGCGGGTTGCTTTTTACCGCGGCGGTTTTCGTAATTCTGGTTCGAGTTTACTGGGTTCAGACGCAGCTGCCTGAACGATACCTGTTGGCGTTGCGGGATACATCCACCGAAGAAGAGTCGCTCCCGGCCCGGGACGGACGCATCCTCGCCGATTCGATTGTGCTGGCCTCCGACGTCGATGTCTACGGCGTGGAAGTTCACTATCGCTGGCTGCAGAGTAAAGTTGATCCTCAATGGCTGCGATTAAGAGTTCGTCAGCGTCTGAGTCGGGACGAACGTCGGAATCCGCAACTGACTGCGCGAGTCGAGGACGAGATCCGAGCTGAACATGACTCTCTGCGAAACGCGCTGGCGGAAATAATGCGAGCCCCGGTGACCGACGTCACTGCCAGATTCAGAAAGGTTGAAGAACGTGTCCAGCGAATCAGCGACGCCGTAAATCGGCGTCGGGAAGGATCGCAGGCTGATGCGGCTCAGGACGAACCAGTCGGTGACTCAGGCTGGTTGATCACAATTGCCGAATCCATCCGAGTCGCGCTCACAACGCCTCCGTCTCGGGCTGAAGAAAACCGGACTGTCGTTCGCGAGGAAGAGTCGTGGCATCTTGTTCTCGAAGACATTGGTTTGTCGGCAGCTGCGATGGTAAATGAACATCCGGAACGCTTTCCAGGTGTTCGCATCGTCCGGTCGACGCGGCGCACGTATCCTGAATTGAGACTGGCCGCACATGTTGTTGGTGTTCGCACTAATGTTCGCAATTCAGATTTGACGGACGATGATTCGACTGCGGTCCTTAAGAATTCGGTCCTGCGGATCGGACGGTCAGGTGTGGAACGCAGTTACGATCACGAACTGCGGGGTGTGTCCGGTCTGAGACGGACCGTTCGAGACCGTCGACAACGCGTCATCTCGTCGGAGATCGTGCGACATCCGGTAAGTGGACGAGACCTCACCGTCACACTGGATTCAAGACTTCAGCAGTTGTGCGAGCAGCTGCTGTCCGAATCGCTGGGCGATAGTCCCGGACTGCTTTTGCCCGAATTGGCCCGTGCAGCCGGTGGGGGCGGGGATGATCCGGAGGCTGCTGAGCCGCAACCGGTTCCAAGTGGAGGTTGTGTGATTGTGATGGAGGCTGATTCGGGTCGATTGCTGGCTGCTGCAAGTGCTCCGGACTTTGATCTGTCAATGTTTACGGAAGGTTCGCCGGCCATGTGGACTGCGGTCAATCTGGATGCGCGACGTCCCTTCGTGCCTCGATTTTCAGCAATGGCCTTGCCGCCCGGTTCGACATTTAAAATCGTAACGGCGGTGGCTGCCCTTGAGTCCGGCACCGTCACGCCGGATCGGCCGTTTGAGTGTCGAGGATATCTGACCATGCCGGATGAACATCGCTGTATGATCTTTCGACTCTTTGGCGCGACCCACGGAAGAGTGACCCTGAGCACTGCGATGGCCCAGTCGTGTAACGTCTACTTCTTCGATGCAGCGCGACGTATGGGAGTCGATCAACTGGTGCAATGGACGGATCTGCTGGGATTCGGCCGGGCGACGGGCGTTGATTTGCCGTACGAAAAAGTCGGCAATGTCCCGCCCATCGGACGAATGTCGGCGGCAGCGGATACAGAATCGGCGCACCGCCGATTCGAACGCGAAGCGCTGGGGCTGTCCATCGGACAATCCCGGCTCACCGTGACACCGCTTCAAATGGCGCGACTTCTTGCGTTTGTGGCAAATGATGGCTGGCTGGTAACACCGCACGTGGTGAGCGATGAAGGTACTGCGCGTCGAGCATCGGACATCGACAATTCTCCGTATCGCGTGACGCGTCGCCGGATCCCCGGTCTGCAGCCTGGGACTCTCGCTGCAATTCGCACGGGCTTACGGGCAGCGATTGAGGAACCGTTCGGGACGGGATTCAGGACTGTCCGCCTGCCGGGCGTTGCAATCGCCGGCAAAACAGGAACGGCAGAGACCTCGCCCGGTAAACCGGACCATGCATGGTTTGCTGGATATGTTCCTGCTGACAATCCGCAGTATGTGGTGGTGGTCGTCCTCGAACATGGTGGCTCAGGCAGTAAAGCCGCCGGCCCAATCGCTCGGGAAGTTGTACGATCGATGGCTGATCGCGGACTACTCAGCTTGTAGGCTGCGATCCTTCGAATGCGGTGTGTGGCCGCGCGCCACTTGACGTCGCGTGCCATGGGTCTAGAATGGCCGGTGCTGTTCGTTACTTCGGCCCCACTTCCCGGCGTGACCGACGGATATTTCAATACGTTTTATGGGAGTCAGGTTGATGCGTCGGCGTTCAGGTTTTACGCTCATTGAACTGTTGGTTGTCATTGCCATCATCGCTGTCCTTGTAGCTCTGTTACTGCCCGCAGTTCAACAAGCCCGCGAAGCGGCGCGCCGCACGCAGTGCAAAAACAACCTGAAGCAACTTGGGCTTGCCATTCACAACTATGAAAGTTCAAGCAACGTCTTTCCTCCCAGCAGCACCAGCGCTTTCACTCGTGGAGTATGGAACTGGCCGGGGGCAGGGCCTAATGACCGGACAATTCATCTCCACAGTTTTGCCAGTCTCGTGTTGCCGCAACTGGAAGGTACCAATATTTACAACAAAATTGACTACAACGTTTCTTCCCTGGCGCCCGCAAATCGGGCCATGGCGTCGCAGATCCTGCCGTTTTACCGTTGTCCGAGCTATGCGGGGGCAGAATTCAGTCAGGATCCGTATTATGTCACCACGGTCGGTTCAGACAAATTCGCGATTCGCAACTATGTGGCGATGGGGGCGAAAACGGTGATCGGGCTGTCTGGCGCTGTACCGGCAGACGGTGTCATGTATCCGGGTTCAAAGATTGGATTCAGGGACATTACGGATGGCACATCGAACACGGTAATGATCGCCGAAACGCGCGAAGAGAATGCTTCGGTCTGGATCGATGGCTCGACAGCAGCTGTTGCAGCACGGTGGCTCGATCTGACTTCACCGGGATTCGCGGGCGGCAGTGTGTCCATCAATCACGCGCCTTACTTTCCGGGAGGCGTGTTTCCTGCTTCCATCGGGCAGAACTGGGGCCCCTCCAGTGCTCATACGGGCGGTGCCCATCATCTGTTGTGTGATGGTTCAGTGCGTTTTCTTTCAGAAAACATGGATGTGCTGTTATACGACGGCCTCGTCTCAAGGAATGGTGGCGAAGTTCCCGGAGAGTTCTGATCAGGCGATTTGGTCATTCTGATTACTGGAAACCCAGCCGCGCCCGTAACTCCCGTGGGCTGACGCCACGCTGTCGCAGGGAACGTATGGTTTCCGCCTCGTCACGTTTGGCGAGTCGTCTGCCGTCATTATCGCAAATCAGCCGGTGATGCTCGTATTCTGCGGTCGGAAGGCCAAGCAACTTCTGTAACACTCGCTGAATATGAGTGGCCTCAAACAGGTCTTCACCGCGCGTGATTTTTGTCACCCCCTGCAAGGCGTCGTCGATCACAACCGCCAGATGATAACTGCAGCCGATGTCTTTGCGGACGAGGACGACATCGCCGAGCCGTTCCGGTTGTGCGTGTTGCAGGCCGCGTTGCTGATCGATCCATGTCAGGTCATTGCCTGCCTCTGCAAGAGCCCGACCAAGATCCAGACGCATCGCGAAAGCTTCTCCGCTTGCCATTCTCGATTGTCGTTCGACTTCAGACAGATTCCGGCAAAGCCCCGGGTATAAGGCAGCTTCCGGCCCATGCGGAGCGCCGCCCGCGGCTTCAATTTCCCGCAGAATGTCTTTCCGAGTACAGAAGCATGGATAGAGAAGACCGCGA
>JAGQQS010000703.1 GCA_020426105.1 Planctomycetaceae bacterium | reverse complement strand
TCATTCAGCGTTGCATGTCGATCCTAAACAGGCGGCTGCGCGCCTGATCATGAACCTGGATGAAAATCAGGACGGGTTGCTCAGTGAGGATGAAGCACGCGGGAATCTGCTACCGGAAAAATTCGGCAAAATCGAATCTGATCGCGACGGCGTGCTCTCCGCAATCGAACTTCAACGCAGTGCTGATCGGGCGGCAGATCAGCTTCCGAATTTTGCATTGCCCGCCATGGATGGCGGTGGGGCCATGGAAATTTTTGTCAGTACTTCGGAAGGCGTGTGCGACTTCATCAGTGCCATGGACACGGCTCGAATTCCCGAATGGAATACGTGGTATCACCTGCTCAACTGCGGTTTCCCGATTAAGCTCAGCGGCGAAACAGATTTTCCCTGTATGAGCAGCAGACGTGTCGGGCAAGGGCGAGTTTATGTCCAGCTGGGCGATGTGCGGGAAATCGAGTTTGCCGCCTGGTGCGATGGGATCGCGGCGGGGCGTTCGTACGTGTCTGATGGCTACGCGCATGCCACTTTGTTCACCGTCAACGGCGTGGCTCCAGGCAACGAAAGCGTGGCGATCCCGGGACCGGCCTCCGTCATCGTGAAAACAGCAGTGGCGTTTGCCGCCGAACAGCCGCGGGCCGTCGCCTATGGTACCTTGATGCCTAAAACGGGAAATCGAATGGTCGGCGATACCGTGAATCTGCATGCTCCACGCGATACAGGTTTCACAGAAGGCGGGGAGCGGTTGGTGGAGATCATCGTCAACGGAAACGTCGCGGCCTCACAGAAGGTGCCCGCCGATGGAAAGCCACATCAGCTGCAGTTCGAAGTTCCTGTCGAAATCAGCAGCTGGATCGCCGTGAGACAGTTCCCTCAATTGCACACGAACCCGGTCAATGTAATGGTTAATCAGCAACCGATTCGAGCATCCCGCGGGAGTGCCTTGTGGTGTGCGGAATCAGTGCGGTTGTTGTGGAAAAATCGGAATCGATTTATCGCAGAAACTGAACGTTCGGCCGCCAGCAAAGCCTACGAACGTTCATTGCAGGAGTTTCTGAATCGGGCACGCGATGCGGTAGATACTCAGGACCTCGTGGTTCCCGACATGCCCCTGGAATAGGCCTATGGCATAGAAGTCAGCCAGCTTTATCACGTGCCATGGCTCGATTCGCTTCGCCAGACGATTCTCGGTCGCCTGATTCTGGGCTTTGGATTCCTGTGGAGCGATCTACTTTGCTACACCGCTGGCGTCGCGATCGGCATCGGAATCGACTGCTGGATTTTTTCCACACGCGGCGCCGCCAGGCAATCGGCTGTGTAACGCCGCATGCATCGACAGTTGTTTTCCGGTTCAATGAAATCGTGACACGCGGCGCCTCTTTAAAAGACAGCTTTCGCAGAACCAAGACCATCTAATTCTGCCACGACGGCATCTCCTTTGGTTACCCATCGTGTCTGCACAACACTGCCGAGCATCACGATCCAGTCGGCAGGCAAATCTCGCCCGCGCGCTGATTGTTCGTTTGCCAGCCAGACCAGAGCTTCAAGTGGATGTCCATTGATGATGTCGCGTCCATATCCCATTCCCACTTCATTGCCGTTGATTCGCATTCGACCGCGAATATCGGGCAGTACCAGCGACTGCCAGTCCGTCACTGGCTCGCCCAACACGATTCCCGCTCCGAAGAAATTGTCAGCAACCCATGTACGCCAATCCGGTTCACGCGCGACAAAGTCCACGTAGCGATCATCGACGATTTCGATAGCCGCATGAACGGATTTTACCAGCGGAGCAACCGATTCCACCGAGTATGGACCGTGAGCGGCCGCAATTGGTGATGCAAGCCGTACCGCGATCTCACACTCAACACCGACATGAAGAAATGAATCGAAGTCAAAGCGTCCCTCGCCATGCTGAACCGTGGATGCGAAGATCGCCCCGGAGCAGGGGTGGTTCATGCCAAGAAATTCCTGCATCACCCTGGTAGTACATCCAATCTTTGTACCGATGACCCGGCCCAGACCATCGCGGGTCAGGATTTCGTTGAGTGCATCCTGAATTTGCATCGCCTCGTCCACGTCTGTCGGCGCGGATGCTGACGGAAGATGGCCGATGGGCACAGGCGAATTGCCGCGGCCACGCCGAAGCACGGCGGCGGCATTTGCGAGCGACTCAAGCGATAGACTCATGCGCCATGTCTTTCAAATGTGGGAACAAAGAGGACTGCCTGCTGAGCCGTGTTACAAATCGGCTGTCAGTGGAACTAAACCCGCGATTCATGTAGCTTGGTCGTTAGGATCCGCGCCCATCTCATCGGGAATTGGCTGGGACGGAGTATTGTATTCTTCGGAGACTCCGTGATGCTGCGTTCTGCGTGGATGTTTGTGCTGATTTATACTGGGTTCTTTAATTCTGCGTTCGCGAACGAGCCTGAATTTCGGCGGCATGTGATTAGCGCTGAATCCACGTTTCCCGCTTGCGCCGTATTCGACGTGAATAGTGACGGACAGCCGGATATTGTCTCCGGTGGCTGGTGGTACGCGGGTCCGACGTGGCAAAAACATTTTCTGCGCGACGTCGAAGAAATTCGCGGACGATTCGATGATTATTCCAATCTTCCGTTCGACGTTAACGGCGATGGACATGTCGACTACATCAGCGTCAACTACCGCAGTGAGTCGATTTACTGGGTTCAGCATCCTGGTGCCAACGTCGCGGCAGATATTCCCTGGGAACGCCATGTCGCGGCAACTCCCGGGACGATGGAAACAGGCCGACTCTTCGATATCGACGCTGATGGACAACTCGATGTTTTGCCCAACGGCACGAAATTCGCCGCCTGGTGGGATATCGAACCGGGTGAGACGCCAAAATGGAATCGACATGAACTTCCGGAGGAACTTGCTGGCCACGGGATCGGCTTCGGCGACGTTAACGGCGATGGCCGTAGTGATATTGTCGGGACACATGGCTGGGCGGAAGCTCCGCAGGATCGTCGCCACGAACGCTGGACATTCCACCCGGAATTCGATTTGTGGAAGGATGCCTCTATTCCAATTCTGGTGCAGGATGTGGACCATGACGGAGATGCGGATCTCATCTGGGGGCGCGGACATCGGTTCGGGGTGTACTGGCTGGAGCAGACTCAGAATGCGTCCGGCGATCGGCAATGGACGCGTCATGCCATCGACACCAGTTGGTCGCAGCCTCATAGTATTCTCTGGGAGGATTTGAACGGGGACGGAAGTCCTGAACTGGTTGCCGGCAGCCGTTTTATGGGGCACGATGGAAAGGATCCCGGCGAGTACAATCCGATGACCGTTTGCTCTTATCAGTTTCTGAGTGAGTCACGCACATGGAAGCGTCAGACACTTTGGTCGGGTGATTCCGTGGGGTTCGATCTTGATCCCAAAGCAGCCGATCTTGACGCCGATGGAGACCTGGATCTCGTGTGCCCCGGTCGCAGTGGGTTGTATGTGCTCGAAAATCTACGAGTTGCTGATACCGGCGTGGTTTCGAATCGAGCCACCGTTGCGATCAAGGCGGACGACTACGATCACGAAAACGTCATGGTGCTGCGGGATGCAGTTGGCACACTTCAGCCGATCACGTCCCCATTGCAAATGGGATTGCGACGACAGCAGATTCTGCAAGGGATGTGCCTCGCCATGGGAACACTACCGGAATCTGACCGCCGTGTGCCACTCGACGTCCAGACGATATCGACAGAGGTCGCGGATGGCTACGTGCGTCAGAAGATCTCATTCGCGGCCGAGCCCGGCGATCGGGTCCCCGCATGGCTGCTGATCCCTGACGGGCAGACAGCCAGGGGGCCTGCCATGCTATGTCTGCATCAGACGACGGGCATCGGCAAGGATGAACCGGCCGGCCTCGGGGGACTTGAAAACCTGCACTATGCCCATGAACTTGCGAAACGCGGTTTCGTATGTCTTGTCCCCGACTATCCGTCATTCGGCGAATACCCGTACGACTTTAAGGTGCAGGGGAAACACTATGCCAGTGGTTCGATGAAGGCGATCTGGAACAACCTGCGTGCCGTGGATGTACTGGAGACTTTGCCGCAGGTCGATCCGAATCGCATCGGCTGCATCGGGCATTCGCTGGGTGGACACAATACATTGTTTACGGCGGCGTTTGACGGTCGGATTCGAGCGGTAGTAACGAGCTGTGGCTTCACTGCGTATCACGATTATTACAAGGGCAATCTTGCCGGCTGGACGAGTGACCGCTACATGCCTCGAATTCGTGATGTCTATGGAAATGACCCGGACAGGATTTCATTCGATTTTCATGAAATCCTGGCGGCCATTGCTCCGCGATCCATCTTTATCAATGCCCCGACAGGCGATGATAACTTTGACAATGCAGGCGTGAAGAAAGTGGTGGCGGAAGCCGGTAAGGCGTTTGAAATCTACGGAAAAGTCGCAGGCGGAATTGTGGCCCACTACCCGGAATGTGGTCACGATTTTCCCGACGACATACGTGAACACGCCTATGCCTGGCTTGCAGATCAACTTAAGTAACGGGCGGGCTGCGGAACGCAGAGATCTGACAGTCTCCCTTCGATAAGACGGGAATAATGGAAATTGTTTCGTGGATGATTATTTTTTGTTAAACTGAGGACAGGCCACGGAAACACCGTTTTCGGGACTTCTGATTCATGCAAACGACAAATTTTCTGCCTGGCATGAACCCCTGGCTCCAGGCCCGCTGGCCCGATGCTCATACGGCACTGATTGGCTACATCCGTGAAGCGCTGAACGAGCGATTGCCGGGCGATCTGACTGTCATTGCCGAGGAATCAATTTCCATCGATTGCGAAGGGGAATCGGATCTTCGCATGCGCGCCGATTTGGCCGTTGTCGAGCAGCCGAGCATTCGTTTTCCCGAAGTGGTTCCGCTGCAGGATATCTCGATACTCACACTCGCCGAACCTGAGACGATCCGAGTTTCGCCAACGCGGCGGTGGTTAGAGATTCGCGACGTTGACAACAATCTGGTGACGTTGATTGAACTGCTCAGTCCTGCCAACAAGACACTTCGGGCATCGGTCAATCTGGCGATGCGACATGAGCAACTGATTCGAAGTGGCGTCAATGTCGTCGAAATCGATTTAATTCGTGGTGGTTTCAGAACTTTGCCAGATCTGTTCAGTGCTGAACTCAGGGAGACGGGTTCGCAAACGATGTATCTGATCATCGTCGGAAAAGCCCATTGTCCCGATGAGCGGCAAATTTACTATTGTCCACTTCGTGATCGCCTGCCCGCGTTCGCCGTGCCGCTACGGGCAACGGACGCTCCAGTGCCTCTGGATCTGCAACCACTCATTGACCGCTGTTACCAAACCGGTCGATACTGGCAATTGAGCCAACGCCCCCTTCCACCGCCGGATCTGAACGCGGACGAACAAGCCTGGGTCAACCAACACCGCGCTGCGGCAGGGCTGGGAGTTGTCGCAAAGTAAGAAGGGTCTTACATCCTCTTTGGTGCGACCATTGGCTGTATCATTGGCCTCCGTATTTCGCGCTGGTGGAATCGCCCCAGACCCTGACAAACCCTGACGGCGAGGTCAACTGTCGCGTGAATTCGCGTCCATTCGCGGTTCCAAACTTTTTGTTCTGAGCCGTGGATGACGCGGATAGACTCACATGAGCCGCGGGGTTTCCGATTGTGTTTCCGACGGCAGGTGATGAAGTGCCAGCCTGCTGCAGAAAATTGCGGTTGCGCTTTGCACAGAAATCAGATTCCTGGAAATGTCGCCGATATTTTTTTATTCCCCTCCAAATCAGCAGCAGAAATCGGCATCACCCGGAAAACCAGGTCTTTCGTGAAGATCCGGTCAAACCGTCGCGCATGTACTGTGCGGCTGTGGCCGATCGGCTGCATCTGATGCAATTCGACAACATTTATCGCTGTCAAAGCATTCCGAACTGAGCTCTCAGTCGCTCAATGTTCACTTTAAGCAACATCCTGTGCTCCCATGATACTGTTGCCGCAGTGCAACGACTCCTTATCGGCGAAACAGGAATTGGGGTCCGCAGGGCGCTCTAAGGTTGGATAGTGGTCGAGAAGTATCCCGACCGAAACACACACTTCGCGGAGACGCAGACTCAATCCGGAATAAGGTTCCCGATTGGCTCACACTTTGGATCCATGCAAAGAGCTGCATGTGAGAGGGAGAAAACAGATGAAGATAGCAGTAAGCAGGGCCAGGCGCCAGCGGCTGTCGCCGCAACATCGCAAAGGAGTGTTTTTTGTATTGGCAGTCATCTGCCTGATGGGGGCAATGACATTTGTGGGCATGTCGGTTGACCTGGGCATGATCACACTCACCAAGACACGAATGCAGGCCGCGGCCGACGCGGCGGCTTTGTCGGCGGCTCAGGAAATCGTGGTCGCCGTTCGCGACGCGTCATGGAATTCTGAGAGTGGCCTGGATATGGACGCCGTGCAGACGGCAGCGGCAGCGGATGCCCGGGCTATGGCAGAATATGTTGCCAGCATGAACGGATTCTATCTGGATCCTGATACGGACGTCACGCTTGGTCGCCGATTGCTGTCGAGTGACGGAGTAACGTATACCGAATCGTGGGGCACCGGACCATTCAATTGTGTGAAAGTCGATATCCGAAAAAACAATGCAGATGCCAGTGCTCCGGATGCGAAGCTGCCGCTGATTTTTGCACCGATGGCTGGCGAGCGAACTCAGGTAATCACAACCACAGCGACCGCCTTCATCGAATCTCGTGACATTGTCTGTACTCTGGACTATTCGAGTTCGATGAACGACGACAGTTGCATGAGCAATGCCACAATAAACCGCCTTACAAAAGCTGCCGTTGAAGCCAATCTGGATGCGATCTGGACAGCTCTCGTGAACTCAGACGTGAGATTCAGCGATGACCCGTCAACGCAGAAGTTTCCTGCTACAGGATTTGGATCGCTGAATTCTGCTGCTGGTACGACCAACAACAGCAGCAGTCAGTCGGCGATCGAAGCGCTGGGGCTGTATACACCTGCACAAAACTACTACGACGATTGGTCCTACACGACATCCGGGGACAATCGATACTCCACAACAGCGAATGGATATGAATATCGTCGGTACACTCAGGGCAGCTACAACGGGCAGCTGCGGCGGAAGCCGATTTCCGGCGGCACCTGGACAACCGTATCCGAAACCACGGCCCCTGGTTATTTCCCAACGATTCCTGAGAGCGCAATTCCATTTCCACAGGAAGGCAAGAATACATCGACCGGTCTGCGTCTCGGAAAGCCATCTGTCGCGACCAGCAAGTCTCGCTGGCTGGCCTATGCGGATTTTGTCCGCACCAACGGTAATCTTAATAATCAGGGTTATCGCTACAAGTACGGATATCGCACGCTGATGGTGTATCTGATGGAATCTCGTGTCTCGAACTCACAGTCCGAAGACCTGTGGCGGGCGCCTTGTTATCCATTCCACGGCATGAAAATGGGCATGGACACGTTCTGCCAGTTCATGACGGATCTAAGTTACGGCGACAATATCGGGCTGGTCGACTATGCCGTTGAAGCGCGCATCGAATCCGGACTGAACGACGACGGCGCCGATACAACTGTTGATCTCGGCACTAGTCTGATGTCAACGCGTTACCAGGACATCAACACAATCCAGCAACATAAACAGGCAGGACATTACTCCAGCAACACAGCCACGGGCGATGGCATCATGAAAGGAATCCAGCTGCTCAATTCACACGGTCGGTACGGTGCTCAGAAAGCAATTCTGCTGATGACGGATGGCCAGCCGAATATATATCCATCCGGATTTAACCT